>CAYGVQ010000075.1:2851-4041 GCA_964353515.1 uncultured archaeon | reverse complement strand
CGCCTGCTGCGTCCCGTAGGACCTGGATTCTTGTCTCAGAATCCATCTCCGGGCTACCTCTCTCAAGGCCCGTACAGATTATCGCCTTGCCAGGAACGTAACGATAGACGACTTGATACTATATTTCAGGTCGTCATTCGCCTTTACCCTGGCAACAAGCTAATCTGCCGCAGTCCCATCCTTAGTTCAATAATAGTTCATTCCAGAATCTATTATCTATCCGCCGTTAGCCTCAGTTTCCCGAGATTATAACGGACCTAAGGGCAGGTTAACTACGTGTTGCTGAGCTTTGCGCTATGGTTTAACCCATAACTTGCATGGCTTAGCCAGATCCGAATAGCAGTGACCTCCGGCAGGATCAGCCGGAATTAAAATTTGGCGGTATTATCTCCTTGTAAATCTCGCTCTTTTCTCACAAGCTCCTACTTCAAACTTAATTATTTCTGATGCAATTAAGCTCACATCCATCCACACAGAAAGAATTCGCTATCCTAAGCAACTCTTTTCCGTGAGGCATATATAATTAGAGGTTATATATATTTAAACTTTATCTTTCGAGCGGAAATTAGACCAAAAGTTCATAAATTAGGGACGGGAATTGGTATTATTTATTATCCTTTACAAAGAATTAAGTAAAGTGGAGCTATGGAAAAGAAAAAGCCGGCGAAAGAAGAGGTTGAAAGCCTGAAGGTTTCGAAGGCCGGAGATTTTTCCGAATGGTACAACCAAGTCGTCCAGAAAGCCGGTCTCGCCGACTACGCTCCCATCAGCGGGTGCATGATTATACGCCCGTATGGCTTCTCGATTTGGGAGAAAATACAGGGATGGTTCAACCGGAAAATCAAAGCGACCGGCGTCGCAAACGCTTATTTCCCCATCTTCATTCCCGAAAGATTCCTGAAGAAGGAGAGCGAACATTTTGAAGGCTTCATACCAGAAGTCGCATGGGTGGAAAAAAAGGAAGAAAGCGAAGAACGCTACGCGCTCCGCCCGACATCGGAAACGATAATGTACGATTCTTACTCCAAGTGGATACGCTCGTGGCGCGACCTGCCCATGCGCATAAACCAGTGGTGCAACATCATACGCTGGGAAGTCAAGGCGACGCGGCTCTTCCTGCGCACGCGGGAGTTCCTGTGGCAGGAAGGCCACACTGCGCATGCAACTGAAAAGGAATGCGAGGAGGAGGT
>CAYGVQ010000075.1:0-2751 GCA_964353515.1 uncultured archaeon | reverse complement strand
CTTGAAAAACTGATCGGCAGCAAAAAAATGGTGCGAGCGGCCTGGTGCGGCAGCGAGAAATGCGAGGAGAGGGTAAAGGAGAAGACGGGCGCGACCATCAGATGCATCGAAATCGAAAACGCGAAAGAGGGGAAATGCGTCGCCTGCGGCAAGGCGACAAAGACGGTTGTCTATTTTGCAAAGGCCTACTGAATTACCCCCAGCCTCTTCTAGAGACGCTTGCCTTGCGGCCGAATGCGAATTTTATCAGGAGCGGCGAGACTGCGTTAATAAGTACAAACGAAGCTATCAGGCCGATATAGAAAACCGGGTCTAGCTTCGCGACGGCGACGGCGACTATCACCGCGGTCATCTCGGAGAGTGTGACGAAGCCTGACGAAAGTTTAAGCGCGTCCGAAAGGCTGTAGCGGAACAGCTTGAACGCCGCCATGGCCGTGACCAGCTTGACGCCGACCACTATGCCCATTATCATCAGTATCGGGACTATCTGGCTGGATACAGAGAAAAGGTTTATGGAAAGGCCGACTGAGGCGAAAAATATCGGGATGAAAAAGCCCTCGCCTATCTCCTTAACCTTGCGCGTTATTATCGGGTGCTGAGCGCTCCTGCAAAGCAGCATGCCGGCGACGAACACGCCCAGCACGTACGCGAGGTTAAGCCCCTCAGTCATGCTGCCCAAAAAGAAAGCGAAAAGCAAGGTGAAAGCGAAAAGCGCCTCATCTATGCCGTGTTTCTGGATTGAGCCGGTGGCCCTCTTGACGAACTTAAAACCAACACGGCCCATGACGACGAAAAGCCCGACCACGAGGAATATCGTTGTGATTATGGGCCACAGGGTTATTTCCGAACCTCCCATCACGTTGGCTATTATGGCCACGCTAACTATGGCCACGACTTCGTCAACGACTTCGAGGCCTATGAGAGTCTGACCTTCCGCGCTGTTGAAAAGTTTCATGTCGGTGAGTGTGCGCGCGACTATCGCCGTGCTGGCTATCGCTATCACCGTTCCCATCACGACCATCGTGTATATGTTCCATCCCAGAACCATGCCTATGGCATAAGTTGCGATTATGACAAGTATGACCCTCGTCAGCTCCATCCAGCTGAAGCGCTCGGCTCTGCCCTCCAGGATTTTCCAGTCTATGCTGAGGCTCACGAGCAGTATCATAAACAGAAGGCCAAGATTTGATATTTCTGTGATGAGGCTTGAAGTATCCACTATCGCTAGCAGCGACGGCCCGAGCACGATGCCAGCCACCAGCTCGCCTATCACGCTGGGCTGTTTGAGCTTGCCGAATAAAATGCCGCCTATCTTTGCCCCGAAAAGCAGCAGCGCCAAACCAAGCAGAGGATTGAGTACCATATTTCGATTCACCGGGCAATTTGCCGATTATTGCATTACATCCCAGGCAGCCGGGCAAGAACTGTTCTGGGTATTTTAAGTTAACCCGGCGCCCTCTTAAATAGTTTCGCGAAATGCGAAATTACTTTTAATAATCCACCGCACAATTTAATTATTGCAAAGCGGAGATAACCAATCGGCTAGGTGGCCGGCTGCAGCTTTTGCTCAGCACAGCTGGTATTATGAGGCCATAAGGCCTGTGACTGAAAGCAGAACGGCGTTCGCTCGAATGCCTTTCGGAGTAGTTACCGGCATAGGTGGGTTCGACAAAGCTTTTTAGGAAAAAGCTTTAGCAAAAACCGAAAAGCTTCGGGAATCCCACTCTCCGCTTATTTTTAATTTTATTAAACAACCTGAGAGCGTACAGGCACTGATTTCTGATATCGGGCGGTATATGTTTTTGGTTAAGATCTTCTTTTCCGAACCAGCCAAAACTTTTCAATTCGCTATTTATTTTCAATTTTTCTGGTCTCATGGCCCTGCAGACGTAGAATAAACAGCAATGGTCGTGGTCGCCGACCGAATGCACGTTCACATAAACCGGGGTAGCGAGATTTTCCTTGACGTTCCCCTCCAGAGGCAGCTTTGTTTTATTTAAAATTTCAGCATCAATGCCGATTTCCTCTTTTATTTCGCGGAGAAGCGCCTTATCAGGAGTTTCGTTTTCATCGATATGGCCTCCGACCGGAAGCCACAAATCCAGCTTTTTGTGGTGTATTAGCAAAACCTTATTTTTATGAATTACGTATCCTGCAACAACCAAATCTGTTTTCATAAACATAATAAAATTGGTTCGGAGATGATATAAAATATTTTGCTTATGTTTCAGGCAGAATGTCATTTCACTCGAACTTGGCTTTTATGCCTTTTCTTTCGAGAATTTCGGCTATCAGAAAGCCAACAACAATCATTAGTATAGAATAAAGCATGACCTCGAAATTAACATAGGCCATAAGCACAAGGCAGGATGCTATTCCCAAGACTGGCACGATGGGAAATCTGCCGATGTTCAGCGGCATCATAAAATGATGCTCTTCCCTTTTAACGGAGTAGCGCAGTTTTATCGCAGAGGCGTTTATCACTATGAACACGAAGAAAATCAGGAAGTCCGTGATGTTGGCAACGGTTTCTATGTTCCCGAAGCTCAGGGCCAGAACCGAAAAAATCATCGTTATGATAGTCGCAACCCAGGGCGTTCGCGTTTTCGAATGCACGCGGGCGAAAACGTTTTCGTGCGAAAAGGATTTGCCCATGCCATAAATCATGCGAGAAGTCGCCACCATCATAAACAGAACGGTGTTGGAGGTGGCGAACAAGGCTATTACCGAAAGTATCAAAGAAGCTTGAGG
>CAYGVQ010000074.1:0-4075 GCA_964353515.1 uncultured archaeon | reverse complement strand
AGTAAAGATAACCGAGCTCAAGGATGATCTTGGCGTTCTGCATCATATCGCTGCTCATGGCCTTGTAGATGTGGTAAGAAACGGGTTTTTTGATGTCCGCCTTTATGGCCTTGTATTCGTTCCCGGCAGCCCAAACCATGAGCGCTTTCACGAGCGTCTTGTAGTCGTCTGAGGCGTAGCCGCTGGAGTTCGAAAGCCAGACGGTCCTGCCCCTGCCTATGCTCTCGACGTTGTAGTTTATTATACAGGCAGGCAGACCTGTTCCCGTCTGCACCAGAAGGATCTTGTTCTGGTTGTCGTTCAGCTGGGTGATGTTTTCATTGGCCAGGAAATTGTCCAGCATCTTGCCCTCTTCCTGCGTAACGATTATGTTGTCGAGATACGCTTCCCTGCATCTGCTGAAAACGCTTATGTTGGAGTCGAGGAGGCCGGGGACCTGCGCCGTCGCGACCTTCTGCCCGTTGTCGTAGAGCGTGAGCTCTCCCATCCTGGCCACTATCTTGATATGGTTCCATTTGCCGGCATCGGCGAGATGCGAGGTGTTCGAGCCGATCGGCTGGAGCGTCGAGGGCGGCAATAGCGCTTTCCTGTAAAACGCATCGTGGCTGATGCTCTGGTTCGCGGATATCGAGGCGTAGTATTCATAGTCCGTGCCCCTGGCGAATTTTATGAAAACAGCGGAGCTGCCGTTGGGGTAAACGTCAAAATCAATTTCCCCTGTCCTGAACGAGGTGTAGAATCTGGTGAAGACAGCGTTCTCTGAAGAACAGCCGCTGGCCGTAAGGTTAAGCGACGGCGGCGGCTTCCCTGTTGCCGCGGCAGTGCCGCCGAACCAGTTGTCAGGAGTCGCGAAAGCATCCTGGAAGACGGGCACGTGACTGAAGTAATCGTATATCTTGTTGGTTTCCTTGCCGTTTTCACTGCTGGAGGAAGAGAATACTATTTTTGTCGTATCGGAGACTTTCGTTCCGCTTGAGTTCAGGCCGAAGATGGTAAGCTGGACGTTGTCTATTCTGGGTATGTCAGCTATTTCCACCACGCCCTTGTCGTAGTTCAGGAAATTCCTCAGGGCGCCGTAGCTTGAGGTCAGGTCTTCGTACCCGTAAACTAAGGCCATGTCAAAATCTAGCGAGAACAGCTCGTTCTGGCTGGTCACCTGGACCACCTCGAAGGTCGTGTTCACGCCGTTTAGGGCAAACGACCTCGGGGATAATATGCTTTGCACTGTGGCGTATTCGCTGTTGTCGCACAGGCATCCTATCTTTATCTTCGGCTTGATCACGTTCTGCAGGGTGACGGCGTAAATGATGTTTTCGGGCAGCGTCTGGTTGAAGGCCATCGCCAGCGACGTCTCGTTGAACCAGTCAACGCCCTTCTTGTCGAAGGTCTGCAGCAGGTCTTTCGCCATGAGGCCCAGCTTCATCTCCGACCAGTCGCCGGATATGGAGGGTATGCTCGCGAACTGGCCAAAGACAAAGAAAACGAGTATGGCAATCAGCACTATCTCAACAATGTGCATGAAACCTTTCATATGCCCGCCCCCAACACCAGCTTACTTTAATATTACTACAATTTACATTATAAAATATGAAGTGGCAATCAGTTTTCTCGTATCTCGGCTTAGTTCTCATCGTGCTTGCGCTATCCATGCTGCTGCCGTTTGTCGCGAGTTTCGTTTTCGGCGACGGCGTTTACATCCCTTTCCTTCTGGCAGCTTTTGTCTCCTTTGTCACCGGCCTGGCGCTGGTCAAGAAATTCAAGAGAGAAAATCTAACCCTCGGCTCCGCGATGGTGCTGGCAGGTTCGGCTTTCATCGCGGTTTCGCTGCTGGGGTCAATTGTCTACCTCGATCACCTGCCCCCGCTCGACGCAATCTTTGAAGCAGTTTCGGGATTTACCACTACGGGTCTTACAACGGTAAAGCCCGAAAGCCTGCCGTACTCGATTCTTTTCTGGCGCTCGCTTACGCAGTGGCTCGGCGGCCTGGGGATGCTTATAATTGTGGTCCTCCTCCTGTCCTCGCCGGGCATGTCGGCTTATTACGTGCACAAGTCAGAAATCAAAACGCACAGGGTGGAGGGGAATGTTTACCTCGTTGTGAAAAGGCTATTCGTGCTTTATGTAATCCTCACGGCCGCAGGCATTTTTCTTTTCCTGCTTGCGGGCATGCCGGCCTTCGATGCGGTGAACCATGCGTTTACTGCGTTATCAACGGGCGGCTTCTCTGTCAAAAACAGCTCCATCGGCTATTATGCAAACCCGCTGATCGAGATAGTCGCCATCCTTCTGATGGTGGCGGGAGCGACTTCGTTCTTTGTCCACAGCAGATTTTTCAGCAGGAAATTCGGCGATTACCTGAGGAGCAGCGAGACCCAGCTGTTCTGGTCTCTGGTGGTGATATTCTCCCTGCTGCTTTCGGTTTCCTTCCTGCCGTCGCTCGAGCCGTTAAGAACGGGCGTATTCTACACCTTCGCCAGCCTGACGACAGGCGGCTTCAACCTCGGCGCTGCCAGCTTCCCCGAACTTTCCAAGTTCCTCATAATAATCCTCATGGTCATAGGCGGCTTCGCGGGCTCGATCGCCGGCGGCCTGAAGCTCGTGCGCGTAGGCGTGCTCGGCAAGGCGATGACATGGGTCAGCAAGAAGATATTCTATCCCAGCTCGGCGGTCGTACCGTTCAAGTACAACAAGCGCACGATAGGCGACGAGGAGCTTACTATAATCTCGCTCTTTTCCTTCGCCTACATTCTCATACTGATAATATCATCCATGCTGCTGAGCTTCATGGGCCATGCAACCATCGACGCGTTCTTCGTTTCGGCGTCGGCAGAAGGGACCGTCGGCCTTACAACGCTGGACATCGCTTCCATGAACCCCGCGGGAAAGATAATCCTCATCTTCGACATGCTTCTCGGAAGACTGGAAATCCTGCCGTTCTTCGTGCTGTTCTTCGCGCTGTACTCCAGGATGAAAAACAGGTAATGCTTTCCAGCCCGCATCTAAGATGAAATCAATAGTACATTAGTATAAAATCCTCTGGCTTTTTTTGCTCGTTTTAATAAACGGTTAATGTTCCAGGACGGGGGGTGGGTATGAAGGGGGCGGCAAAAAATAGTATGTTCGTATAAATGGCACACCTTTTATTGGGTCATTCCACTATCTGGAGCAACTCGCCCAGATCCTTTATAACGAAATCAGGCTTCTCGTTTTCCTTTAACTCGAAACTGTAATCCCTCCAGGCAGCGGCGCTCATCTCCTTCGGCTGCTCGAAAAGCGCGGCCTTTATGCCTATTTCCTTCGCAGGCCTTATGTCCCTGCCCGGGTCGTCGCCGACATAAAGGATTCTTTCCTTCGGCAGGTCGAACAGCCTCACCATGTATTTGAAAATGCGCGGGTCGGGCTTTTCTATGCCAAGCCTTTGCGATACCACGACCCTGTCGAAGAATCTGGCCAGGCCGGTCCAGTGCAGCTGCGAGTTTATGGTGTCTGTCCTTTCATTCGAAAGTATGAACAGCTTCTTGTGCCTTTTCATGAGCTCTTCCAGGACGGCCTTCACCCTTTCGATTCTTGTATCGTTTCTAAGCAAATACTTCAGGCCGCTCCTGTAGGCGACCAGGAGCTGCTGGCTTATTCTGTAGCGGTCCGTTTTCTTGACGCCCAGCGCCTCGAGCACCGCCCGCACCAGCGGGATTTCCTGCGCGAAATGGGAGCAATGGGGATAATTAAGATTCCTGTTCACCCCGGACCACGCGTCAACGAACTTCTTCTTCGCAACCTCGTAGCCGTTTTTTTCCAGTATCCTTACGAAATCGAAGCCCTTGTGCTGCATGACCTTTTCGAAGGGGTCGAGCACCAGCGTGTTGCCGTAATCGAAGCCTATGCCGTCAATTTTCATGACACTTCACGGTGAAGTTTTATTTTCAAGATATTAAAATATTCCCATGGGCTCAGAATTGCTAAAAGCGTATAATTCGCTCTTAAAAGACTTCGGCCATCTGGCCTGGTGGCCGCTGAAGCGTCGCTTTCGCCCGAAAGAATGGGAAGTCTGCGTGGGCGCGCTTCTCACGCAGAACAC
>CAYGVQ010000073.1:0-4211 GCA_964353515.1 uncultured archaeon | reverse complement strand
GTCGATGCCGTAAACAAGGCATGCGATGCAAGAAGTTACGGCATACAAACCTATGCCGTTGCGTTTGGCGCGCAGGCTGACGCGGACACGCTGAGGAAAATAGCCTGCTGGAACTGCACTGCAAATGACTGGATTCCGGGCTGCACCAAGTTCTACAACAGCACGAATGCAGACGAACTCGAACAAATATACCAAGACATAGCAGAGGCCATAGCCAACGCAACCTACACAGGCCAGATATTCAACTTCACAGGCAACATCTCGCTCAACAACACGCTATATGCGGATGCCTACATAGCCTTCAATTACACGCCCGTTTCCAGGACGCCAGAATACGGCGAAATAACGCTGAACTTCGAAGCGCCTCGCCTCAGGGCGTCAACAGGCGAGAACATGATAACTGATAACGAAACCGGAACGAAGGAAGGATGGTTCTTCATTCCGGGCGACACTGAAATATCAACCGATATTCTCGACTCAAAAATAACATCTTATTCATCCTACTACTGGACGGACAGGCTCTGGATTAATTCCTCGAACACACCAAACCAGAACTGGACAAGGGTTTACTGGCTGGGGAACTATTCGAATGACTATGAAAAACTAGGCGATCCCTACATAATCCAGATACCAACCAGTCTCCTGAAAGCGAACGGCAATAATTCTTTGAAGATAGGTACAGGTCTCAAACCTTCCCCCCTTAACGAAGGTAAGGGTGCCTCGCCTGACGACAGAGTGATATACACCCTCGGCATAAGAGGCATCGGGCTGGCGCAGTTCAGCGAAGTTTTCCCGAAGGCAAAGGGCTCGAGGCCAACTATTTATTATGATGCCAATGGCGACAACATTCCGGAAAGCTCTGTAACGGTTGAAGTCGGCCCTGACCCGGGTGATGTATTCGATCCAGAAAACGATTCTATAGACAATGGCTTTGTCAAGCTGCTTGATACCATGAACTTCATAAACGATTTAAATTCGGGTTCCGCTGATTTAAATCATACAAGCGCTGGTCCAAGCGGGACTGGTGATGGCTCTAATAATAACCCGATCGATCTAGAAATCACAGAAGAAGTAAAATTCAACTCGGACTTCATCTCCCAAATCCCGTCAATGTGGGGTCCAGCTATAATGGAGGTCAAAATCTGGGGCTGATGTGCTATGAAGAAGTTTTTAGTTTTGTTTGCGGTCTTGCTTTTGTTGCCTAGTGTCTTGGCCCAGGAGGAAAAGGAGGTTTGCATTGTCTATTTCACCGGTTACGGGTGCGGCGACGACTGCGGTTTAACCGATACCTTTATGGACGGTCTGATAAACGAATACTCAAGCAATCTGACCGCAATAACATATTACATCGATGCAAGCCAGGAAGCCATGAGCATATTCGAAGCCTACAGGGTAGCGTATGGCTTGCCATCTAATATCCCGATGCTACTTTTCGGTAAGGGCGATTACTTGCAGGGTATAACAGATATATACAATTACACCGAGAAGAAAATATTCGCCTTCCTCAGCATGAACGGCACCAACTGTCCCCTTGAAGTCGGCTATATTCACCCAAGCCAGCTAGGAAGGCAAAGCTTGCCGGGTTTTCCTGAAATTGCCGGCAAATGGAGTGGTGATGATAGCGGCAAGAAAGATACAGGCGATATGCCGGTCGAAAGTGAAGACGACAATGGAGACCAGCAGACACCTTTCGACCTGCTTCTGATAAAGGGGACCGAAAGGGAAAGCCTTTTCTCAGGTGTGATGATATTAGCTGCAGCGATGCTTGTCATAATAGCCCTTTTCCTTGTGTGGAGAAAATCATTCCAGGAAATAGACTGATTTATATCGACTTTATTAAGCGGCAATGCCAATTGCGAACATTATGAAACCGGATAAAAAATGCCGCATTTATTTTGTGTTTGTTATACTGGAAACAATCGGCCTAATCTGTTTTTCCTTCATACCGTCCATTGGGTTCATAAGAACAGGTTTAAGACTCGGCGACCTCGAACATTTTATTGCGTATGCTGTATATGGTTTTCTGGTGAACAGGGCGCTGGTCTGTTTTGCATGCAACAACAAAAGAAATATTTTAATCGCCGCGATGGCAGGTTCGCTTGTTGGTGGCCTGTGCGAGACCATCCAATTTTTCGTGCCCTACAGAACAGCTGATGTTATAGACTGGGCAATAGATACAATTGGTTCTTTTGCGGGCGCGGCGCTTAGTTCAAGATTTAAAGACCGTTTTTAAAATTATTAAAACAGTGGTATTATGAAGGCTCCGATATGCAGCATCTGCCTGAATTCGGACATGCTCTGCATGGCCTGTAAGAAAAAATTAGATAGCGGCGAAATAACAGAAAGCGGCATCAAGGTTGCAAGAATAATAAACGATGTTGCCAAAAATTTCAAGCCCCTGAACGAGGTTACGCTTAAAAGGGTCATAGAAGGCAAAAACGTGGCATTGATAATATGCAGCAAGGGCGACGTGGCAAAGCTCATAGGAAAGGGTGGCATCATGATAAAGAAGCTTTCGAAACTTGCAAAAAAACCGCTCAGGGTAGTTGAAGAAACAGCTGATATAAGGGAAGCTGTGAAAAGCCTTATATATCCTGTGCCCCTCGTAAGACTGAACATACTATACCGGCCCGAGGGCGAGATGCTGAAAGTCGTAATACCAAAGGGTATGAGCACACCCATTCCGCAGGAAGCTTTTGCCGAAATCATCAAGCTCATGTTCGGCAAGGCTTCTATAATAGCGAGTGAATAGCTGTTTCTGGTGTCCTTATGGGTAAAAAGAGAATCGTCGTGCATGATAGGGAACTATGCAGATTCGAAAGCTGCGGCTACAAATGCATAAAGACATGCCCCCTCAACAGATCAGGAGAGGAATGTATAATCAAAGGTGAGGACGGCTTCCCTGTTTTCAACGAGGAATTGTGTATAGGCTGCAGCTTGTGCGCTAAGGCGTGCGAAAAAGCCGGCTTCAGCGCCATAGACGTCGTCAACCTGCCGAAGGAGCTCGAGGAAGACCCCATACACAGATACGGCAAAAACCAGTTCGCCCTGTACCGCCTCCCGATTCCGAAGAAAGCCATGGTAATGGGCCTGATAGGACCGAATGGTATCGGTAAAACCACGGTTCTCAACATCCTTTCAGGTAATCTGAAACCAAACGTTGGCCTGTTGAAGGGCGAAGCTACATGGCCTTTTATAATAGAAAAATTCAAAGGAACCGAACTGCAGGACTATCTTGTAAAACTCTCGCATAAAAACATCAGGGTCGGCTATAAACCGCAGCATGTCGACCTCATTCCTCAGATGTGGAAAGGCAGGGTTAAAAACCTTCTGGAAAAGCACGAGGGTTATGAAAAAATTATTCATAAGCTCGGCATAGAGGAAATGCTGGACAAAGAGGTAAAAAGTCTTTCTGGTGGCGAGCTGCAATTGCTGGCAATAGCTTCTGTCCTTTCCAAGGCTTACGACTTCTATTTCTTTGATGAGCCCTCGAGCTACCTTGATGTAAAACAGCGTCTGATGGTCGCCAAGGAGATAAGGAAGCTCGCTGCGTCGCACGAGGTTATGGTCGTTGAGCACGACCTTGCCATACTGGATTACCTGAGCGACCATGTGCACATACTATATGGAAGACCAGGCGCCTTCGGCGTGGTTTCTAATCCGTACGGCGTTCGCGTCGGGATAAATACCTACCTTGAAGGTTTCATAAAAGAGGAGAACGTCCGCTTCAGGAACAAGCCCATAGTTTTCTCCAAAACGGCCCGGCCTCCGAGCAAGGACCGCCTCTTCATGGAATTCAGCGGCTTTGAAAAGGCTTTCGGGAGTTTCGCCCTCAGAACAGAGCCCGGTGCAATTTACAAGGGGGAAATAATAGGCGTACTTGGCCCCAATAGCATAGGCAAAACGACGTTTATGCGGATGCTCATCGGCGAACTGAAACCGGATAGGGGTGAAGCTGTTAAAATGTCTCTCTCCTACAAACCGCAAAGATTGGTTATGGAGAAGGGCGAAGGGGAAACTGAAGTAAAGGAATACATCAGCAACAAGACCGGTAATATGACTGAAGACAGCGAATTCAAAAAAATCCTCTCGCTTTTCGGGATTGAAAGGAACATGGAAAAGAAAATGAAGACCCTTTCAGGAGGCGAGCTGCAGGCAGTGTTCATAGCGTGCGCGCTGGGGAAGGAGCATGACATCCTTCTGCTCGATGA
>CAYGVQ010000072.1:0-4212 GCA_964353515.1 uncultured archaeon | reverse complement strand
TGTTCGTGTCTACGGTGAGCTTCCATATGTCGCTCCATAAACCGTATTCATAGCCATCGCCGGCCCGCACAGACCAGTTGTAGTAGCTGTTGTCGTCGCCGAAGTATTTCAGTTCTGTGGTGGGCGTGTACGAGTCGGTCATGATGTCCGTCACCAGCCTGTTGTCATCAGAAGTGCATGTGCCAAAACAGGTTATGTTTATAGTGTAGTTCAGCGTGTCGCTGTCCGCGTCGCTCGGAACTTCCCAGTCGAACGTGGGTGTGCGGTCGGTCGTGTGCGATTCGTTCGCGGGCGATGTCAGCACGACCTTAGCCGGTTCGTCGTTCTCCCTGAAGCTGCGCGAGGATTCGTTGCCAAGCGTGCCAGCCGAATCGTTGGCGTAGACCTTGAAGGTGTAAGTCGTCCCGTCATCCGTTACCTTTATGGCATCGCATGAAACGCTGCTGCCGGAGCCGCGTATGGTCATTGTTTCGTTGGCGCTATTCCATTCAAGTATGCACGTGTCTATGCTGACGCCGCCATCGGACGCGGCGGTAACATTTATCGTTGCGCTGTTACCCGTTCTCCTTACACCGTTCGCCGGCGTGGGGCTGACATAGCTCACGACCAAATCGTTTATAACCCTGCAGCATATCTTGCGCGTGTATTCATCGCACGGCCCAATATGGGCGTCGGTGTCATTGTTTTCCGACGGCAATGCGCTGGCCATCGACGCGAAGCATTCCCTCTCCGCGGGGCACGAGTCATCGACGTACGTGCAGTTGAAATAGCCCGGCGTCGTGGTGAGGCATGAATTCACTCCGTAGATTATGCCCGGGCCTGCGTAGTCGCTTCTTTGCACGTGCGTGTTCGTCGTGGCGTTGAGCTTCAGAAAAATGCCTTCGCTACAGGCAAGCGAAAGCGTCGAGTTGGAGGCGCAGCAGATGACATACGGATACGTCGCGCCTGAAACGTTCTGCGCGTGCGCGTTGCGGTAGCCGTCCGTGTCGTTCCTCATGTAAAGAACTGTCGTGTTGCCGCCGCCGCAGCTGCCGCTCGCCATTATGCTGCAACTGAAGTTGCCTGCCGCCGATGCCAGATAAACGGGTATCAGCAGCAGCATCAGGAGCGCGACCACTTCAATTTTTAACAAGGCGAACTCTGACGAGCTTTTCAAAAAACCACCCAAACGCCTCGAAAACATCCCTGATTATTAATAATATTATCTTGGTCTGCAAGAAATAAAAAGTGAAGGCGTAACTTAAATTCACCGGCTAATATTTGCAGCCTGTCAGGCCCTCGATCCATACCCTTTCCTTGATGCCGGTGTAATTCATGCGGTTGTAGATGATGGTCGGAATTTCCTGTATGCCGATTTGCTGGCATGCCTGGAGATTCGCCCCAACGCAGTCAACATAAACCTTGTTGGCGAAGTTGCCGATTATCAGCAGCTGCTGGAGCGTGTTGGGCTCGCTTTTCTGGCCGAGAACGAGCAGGCCCTTTAACTTTAGGCATTCTGCGAAATTCTTTTCCTTTTCCAATCTCGCCATGAAATCCGAAATATCTATAATGTTCCCTGATTCTGAAAAGTATCTGCCGTCTTTAGTGGCGTACACTTCCTTCAGCACATCGCCTTCGGGAAGCTTCAGCCTGAGCAGCAGTTTGTAGAGACTGCCTTCATCCTTCGTTGACAAAACTTCAGCATCGCTTTCTGTCAGCATTTTGTAAGTTTCAACCACTTTGTCCAGAACCTTCTGCTGAGAGCCAGCGATGAGCGTGTTTTGCAGAAGCATGGACACAAGGGCTGCGGCAAGGACAATGATTATCCCAATGTATATTGCATCTTTTTTCACAAGTTTTTCCGAAGCCATAAAATAAAAGTGTGACTAGAATATAAAAACTTATTTATGAGAACAGAAAAAAACAAAATGAAAAGAAAAAAGGAGGGTTTTGGACTTCACCCTCAACCTAATTGTATCACAACGTCCCCCTGTCGATGATTTTATCGTGCTGCTTATCGTTATGTTCCCGGACACGTTTAGCTTTTCGTTCGCCGTCGTCATCCCGATGTTATTCCCCCTCCAATAGTTTCCTTTAGGGGGAAACATTTATATATAAATTTACCCATAGATAGGAATATGGAGAAAAGAACGCTCTTAAGATATATGATGGACAAAAAGGAGCAGATCAGAAGGTTAAACGTATTTCCTCGCGGACTGGATGTTGCTCAAACAAAAAGGTTCATAATTCCAGTCGTGGGGCCAAGAAGAGCCGGGAAAAGTTTTTACCTCTATGATCTGATTTTGAACAGAATAAAAATCAGAGATGAGGAATTCATTTATCTGAATTTCGAAGATCCTGAATTGATGGGAGCCGATATGGGGGATGTGTTAAGCGCCGCAAGCGTTCATGAAGAATTTTACGGGAAAAAGCCGCAATACATATTTTTGGACGAGATTCAGAATGTGCAGAAATGGGAGGCAGCTGTCAGGGGATTGTATGAAACCGGAGATTATTATATTTTCCTTTCCGGGTCGTCTTCAAAGTTATTGTCCAAAGAAATAGTCACATCGTTACGCGGAAGGACCTTGACTTATTCAATACTCCCTTTATCCTTCAGAGAATACCTGAATTTCAAAAAGTTTGAAATGAAGCCATTCCTTTCTACATCTGAAGAAAACATGATGAAAAACAATTTGAGGGGGTATTTGAATTCCGGCGGGTTTCCGGATATAGTGTTTGAAAACCAACTTGCGGATAAATTTTTCAGGGAATATCTCGATTTGGTTGTTTTCAGAGATGTCGTTGAAAGACACAAAATTAAAAATGTTTTTGTAATAAAATTTCTGGTTAAAAGCTTTTTGGCATCATTTTCTAAGCAACTTTCGATTCACAGCGTTTTTAATTCTTTGAAGTCCCAAGGCATAAAAGTCAGCAAAAAAACCCTCTACAATTATTCTTCTTATCTTGAAGATGCGTTTTTTGTGTTTTTTGCGAAAAAATTTTCATATTCTCTTAAAGATTCGGAATTGTCCGTGCCGAAAGTTTTCATCAACGATACCGGCCTGATAAATTCTGCCGTTTCAAATTTCTCCATGAATTTAGGCAGATTGATGGAAAATGCCGTTTTTTTGGAGCTGAAAAGAATCCAAAACAAAGAGCCGTCTGTGGAAATATTTTACTACAAAGACAGAGGAGAGGTGGATTTCATCATCAAGAAAGGCTTGAAAATAGAGCAGATGATACAGGTTTGTTACGAGACAGACGATGCCAGAACCAAAAAAAGGGAGTTGAACTCCCTCATAGAAGCTTCAAAAAAATTGAAATGCAGCAACACGCTTGTGATAACATGGGATTACGAAAGAATTGAAAAGTACAAAGGCAGAAAAATAAAATTCTCACCCCTATGGAAATGGCTGCTCGGATATGATTCCTCGCAGATTCCAGGTAAACAACATATCAGCGAAAAATAAAAAAGAATGAAAAATTAAAGAAAATATCAATTTTTCTTATAGACGGCATGCAACGGGAAGAACTCGTAATAGTTTTTATCGTCGAACCATGCGCACTTGAAATCCTTTACGGCCAGTTTTGTCCTTGAAGCCAGGGCCAGGGCATACACTGTAAGCTGGTTGACTGCATTTATTCTGCTCGCATCCGGCTTGTAGTCGAGTATGTGTACCAGCCCGTTCCTTATCTGGAGGATGTCAATGTGGCCTGTTATCGGGGTCCTGTAGTTCTGGAAATCAATGGTGAAGCCCTTGCTTTTGAAGTATTCCATATCGTTCGCCGTCAGGTAAACCGGGACCTCCGCCGCTATCGTGACGCTGTCGTTCGCCAGCATGAATTTCTGGATTGTTTCGTGCCTTTCCTTGTTGGTCCTCGCCAGAGTCAGGGCCAGATTCGCCAGCAGATTCGCATGGTTCTGTTTTCCCAGCCTGATGAAATTCATGGCCCGCATTTCTATCTGCGAAGCCCGCTTTTCAGGGCCTTCTTCACCAATTCTGAAAATGTGGTGGGGGAAACCATTGGTCGGGATTTTCTTAAGATACGCCTTCAGAAGCCTGGATTTCTGCTCGGGCAGTTCTTTTGACAGAAGCTCGAGCTTCGCCCTGTGGAGCCTGAAAGCGTATACCTGCCTGTGGTCAAGGTTCTGGCAGAAAACCATTCCTCCGGAGCCTTCGGGAGGGAACATCCTTACGGCCTCTTCCCTGAGCCTTGAAAAAGTGCACA
>CAYGVQ010000071.1:0-4286 GCA_964353515.1 uncultured archaeon | reverse complement strand
CAGTGTTCATAGCGTGCGCGCTGGGGAAGGAGCATGACATCCTTCTGCTCGATGAACCTTCGGCCTTCCTGGATGTCGAACAGAGGTTGAGGACAGCTAGGCTTATAAGAGCTCATGTAGAGAGCACGGAGAAATCCGCCTTCGTAGTGGACCACGACCTGCAGCTCATCGATTCTATTGCCGACAGGATAATGGTGTTCGAGGGCGAAAGAGGAATGAAAGGCGAGGGGAAAACACCATGCACGCTAAGGGACGGGATGAACAGGTTCTTGAAAACCCTCGACATAACCTTCCGCCGCGACCCCCAGACGGGCCGCGCCAGGGCGAATAAACCCGACTCGCAGAAGGACAGGGGGCAGAAAGACGCGGGGCAGTATTATTATTCGAACTGAGTCGGCTGGCTTTCGACTTTTGCCGAGACTATTTTATATATCGCAGCCAGCAGAAGCGCGGTGCCCAGCCATTGCCCTACGGAAAGCATTTTACCATAAATAATGAATTCGAGTATAATGGCGGTCGCCGGGAATGCAAGCTCATATATCGTCGATTTCGACGCTGTGACGTGCTTGAGGCCATAGTAATAGATGAATATCGCAACCCCCCCGGTCGAGAATGCGATCAGCAGAAGCGTAAGGAAATTGGCGGGCGTGAACGCGGCGACGTTCTGAAGCCTGCCCGTAGAAATAACTATCATGAACATGATGAGCGTCGTAACGCCGAACCTGAGATACGTCCCCACACGGAAGTTGATTTTCTGTATCGCTCTCTTGCTGAAGGTCGTTGATGAACCGAAAGCAAACGCCGCTAATAGCGAAAACCCGGCAGCAACGAGCATCTTGTTTTCAGCGCTGAATACCGGCTGGGAAAAGCCGAAAGTCAAAAAATAACTTCCCACAATGGCGATGGCTGCCCAGAGGAAGAAATTCTTTTTTGGCTTTTCTTTCAATACCAGCGCAGCAAGCGCTATTGCGAAAACAGGCTGCATTTTCTGGAGGATAATAACGACCGAGAGCTGAACAAAGTCGACAAAAAACAATGCCGAGGTTATTGCCATAGTGCCTATTGCCCCGCCGAAGAGGCCTACCCACGCGAATGAACCCCAGTCCCTGAGGTTGAGTTTTTTCAATTCCTTCCATTCGAAAACGAGCAGTATGGCCATGTAACAGAAAGCGATCGCATGTTCAAGGAACACGACTACAGCGACGTCAAGATGATAAAGCGACGGACGCAGCAGCACGCCGTCAATGCCCCACAGCATGGCAGCGAAGGCTATGGCTATGGCCCCTATTACCGGCATCGATTTTTTATCAAATCTGAACAAAGCTATCGCCTGTCCCTGTTTCATGCCCTCACTTCAACATGAACGTAATCATTTTCCCTTACGGAAAGCACTTTTCTGAGATTAACCGGAGCTATTATTTCAACGATGTCTGAAGGGTGATGAGACCTCGCCGGCACCACGACTGCTCCTCTTATTTTGCGGTTGATCGTGCAAGGGTAGCAGCGTATATCGCCGAATGTCCTGTTTTCCCTTTTGAAGCCGTTTACGAGAATGGATTTCATTCTTTCCATTTCGCCTTTCGTTTTGATGTCGCGGACGTTTTTAAGTCTTATATTCAGCGTCCCGAGAAAGGGACGGAAGCCAAGTTTTTCATGAAACTGCAAAAAATATTCCTCCTGACCCACGTAATATTGGCCTTCGCCGGAGCCCAGTATCACATGGCCCCCGAACGACATGCCTTCGTCCTTCGAAAATTCGATGATGTTCTTAAGCTCAAGATGCCTTTTCCTGAGGAATTTCATGCCATCGTCGGTCAGGGCTATGAACTGGCCTCTTGAAAGCGTTCTTTCTATAAAACCGATGTTTTCAAGTTCCCTGATTTTCCTTGAAATCGTCTGCTGGGAGGAACCGAGCTTAAGGGCCAGTGAGGCCGTGGTTATCTTTGATCTGCTCTTCGCCAGCTCAACAAGAACGTCAAAAATGTCCGCTTTCATGAAGAATAATTTGAATAGTTACTTAAAAATGTTATTCTTAACAAAAATGAGTAATTTATTCTACCTCTATCGATCCCATGTTGTATATTTCCTTTATTACCGCCGTGAACCTGTCGACCATGGCCCTGCATCTTTCTATCATGCTCAGCCTGACGGTTTTGTAAAACAAATGCCAGTATATCCACCACATGAACATGACGAACTTGTTGCCTTCGAACTCATGCTGTACCGTTGGCTCTATTTCCATTTTGAACGTGCCTTCATTCTTCGATTTTGATTTGAAGCCGACCATTTTTATGCCTACGACAATTTTTGAGAATCTTCCCGTGGTTTTCTTGTGGGCAGCTATCCTGTTGCAATACATCTGTATAGGATCGCCCGTCCAGTCCCACATCCACCTGGGCTCGCCTGTCCCTGTGGTGTCAACTTCAAAAATAGAGCGGAGGATGCCTGTACCTTCCCTTGTCCAAGCCAGAGGGTCTGGACCGGAATAATCTATCCATCTGGACCTTCTAGAACCGAGGCATTCGTCCTCAAATCTGAATTTGCCCATCGAAGACCACCGACCATTAACCGCTTTCTTCCCTTAGTTGTTTGAAAAATTCATGCGCATTTCTGTTGAATATTGAAACCATGTTCCTGCAGTCTTCGGCGTATTCCTCCCTTTTCCTCGAATAGAAGGCCCTGTGCCAGAAAACCCTGAGCATTTCGTAGAATAATGAACGCTGCCATATAGTGTCCTGCGGGTATTCTGTTCTTATGACAGGTTTTACCTTTATCTCCGCATTGCCTGTTTTTTCGTCACCGGCACCGCTTACGTCAAATCTTATGAACATGTAAGTATAAGCGTCCAGATCCTTGTGGACATACCATCGCACCTTGAATTTTTCCTTTTCTCCCTTGCCCCAGCTGAATTTTTCTTCCTGCATGTCAGAATCTGCAACCCTGAAAATGGACTTTATCATCTCGTAGAGTTTGTAGTACAGCTGAACAGGGTTTGGTCCGACATAATTTATGGTTATTCTTTCCGGTTTTTCCCTGTAGCAATCTTCCTGTATGAGCAACTTGGTCCTAGCGAACTGAGGCATTATGATACCTATTTATATTTTCCACGAACAAAATTATAAATTGATATGCCCAAGGCTGGGCGGTGTTTTTGATGATATGGTGGCTCCTTTCCAAGATTTTGGCAGTAATAATGATTGCCATTGGCGTCTTCCTAACTGTATTTTTCCCAAATGTGCCTGCTCATCAGGAAGCACAATCAAAGCAAACCAGTTTTGGCTTGGCCGGCATAGTAATAGGCCTCTTTCTTATAATAGTCGGCGGATTCCTGCTTTTTAGCCCCTAAAAACTTTTATCTTTTATTTCTCAAATAGTTAATATGGCAGAACTGGAAAGGCCTCTGAAAAAAATGGAGAGGGAAGAAAAGGAGAGGACAAAAAAGGAGGCTGAAAGGGAGAAAAAAGAGGCGCTCAAAGAATACTGGGAAAAAGAACTCAAAAATTACGATACCGTGGTTGACTACTTTTTATTTAAGGCGAGGGAGCAGAAGGGCATTTTCGGAGAAGTTGCCGTGAGCCCCGCCCTTATAGACCAGATAGTCACGCTTAATCCTGTCACGCTCGAGGGGCAGGCGGAAATAATATACAACATCTTCATATACAGGGTCTTCAAATGGCATTACTGGGTCGAGAAGGCCGACGAGATGGTAAAGGTGACGCCCACACCGCCGCCAGCATTCGCGCCCATGATGGCGCAAAAGGAAAGGCTGGAGGGTCATATAAAATCGGGCCTAGCTTCAGCGGCACAGGCAGTCGCTGACTACGAGCTGCTTAAGCATGACGAAAGGAAATACAGGGAAATCCTTGATTACTTCAAAATGGGCGAGAAGGACGAGCACGTGCTGAGGGCGTTATTCGTTGACAGGGTAGACGCCTACATGGGAGAAGGCTATTCGATGATAACCATGACCAAGCGCTGGCCGACTATAATAGGCGATTTCCTGAAGATGAAAAGCGAATGGACAAACATTGAAATAATAAAGAAAAATTTGAAGGTCACGCAGGTGGAAGCCAACGTGCTGAAAACGAAAAACGAACTGTTCAAGGAATGGAAAAAATTGTTCTTCCCTGACGTCAGAGAGCGTTATGTAAGAATCAAGAACCTTCTCGAATCCAGGAGGAGATCAGTCCACGAATACAGGGAATGGCTCAAGCCGTATATAAACAGGCTTAAGCTGATAAAGGAGGAGGCTGAAATAAAAGATGAGGCATCTGAACTGACTGATA
>CAYGVQ010000070.1:0-4419 GCA_964353515.1 uncultured archaeon | reverse complement strand
TTTAAAAGCATTGTTTTCGGTCCAATGGTCTTAAAGTCGTGCTCAACCTCGTAGTTCTCAATCGTGGTGCTCTTGGGAAGTATCTCCTCCAGGAGCTTTCGCAGTTTGGGGATGTTCCACTGCCGGTTGCCCAAATCGTAAATTAACCGGCCTACGGTTTCCTTATGGTTAACTTTAAAGGTCCGGTAGAATGATTTGTTGGCCGAGATTACCCTCAGGTCAGCATCCAGCACTATCAAAGGCTCCCGCATTGTCTCTACGATGCCTTTTTCTATCGTTCTTTTATAATTTTCAAGATCATCCTTTGGCATTTGATCACCAAAACCTTACCCCATCTCCACGACCTTGTCCACGAACATGTTGAGGTCCTTTACCAGCTCGGTTTTCACGTCGTCTTTCAGCGAAATGAGCACGCCCTTAGAACCGAGAGATCGGAAAACGGATATTATAGAGTGCACGAACCTCGTGACGACTGATGCTTCTTCGTATACCAGAAGGGTGGAAAGCGAATCGAAGACCGTTATGCCAGGCTTGTTCGCCTCCAGAACTTTTTTCATAGCGATGTTCATCTCTGTCAGGGCCTTTGGCGACGAGATGCATACGATTCTGCCGCCGGCTTCAGAGCCAGCGGCGCTTTTGGTCACGCAGTCTATGAAGTAGAATTTGCTGGCGTCGATTTTGATTTTCTCGAAGTTCTTGACTAAAGTGGTGTAGGGCTTGTTCACCGAAACGTAGCATACTTTTTCGCTGAGCTTCGCCGATATTTCGGCGACATCGTTTATTTTTTCCGAATATCTCTCGTTGGGCACAAGAACCAGTATTATGTCGTTTTCCTTTATCGCCTTTTTTGCGTCTTCCTTCTTTAGACTATTCTTTGTTTCAGAATCTTTGATTATAAACCCCACCCGATTTAATAAATTGATTTCGCGGATATAAATTTGAAAAAAAATGTTTAAACATGGCTACAAAAAAATCGAAAGTTTATGCACTCCTTAAAAGCGTTCCTGAAGGAAAGGTCGCGACATACAAAGAACTTGCGAAAGCCGCGTGCCTGCATCCTAGGGCCGTAGGAATTTTCATGAAAATGAATGAAGACCCGGTAGACATCCCCTGCTACAAGGTAATCCGCTCCGACGGCTCGCTCGGTGGCTACTCCGGCGCAGGAGGCACAAGTAAAAAAGCCGCGCTTCTTCGAAAAGACGGCATAGAGGTCAAAAACGGCCGAATCGACCTCAGGAAACATCTTCATATCTTCTCTAAATCTTAAAAAGCCCCGTTCCAATTTTTAATCATGAAGACCGGGGCGAAGCTGCCGAAGAGCGACGTCGTTCATTTTGTAATAAAGGAAATCATGCAGAAGCACAAGGAAATCGAGTCCTTGCGCGAGTTCACCGAAGTCGTTAACATGCGCCTTAAAATGGTTGATTCAAAACTCTCGGTTTCAGGAAAGCGGCTGAGGAGCATATTCATAAAAATGCCCGGAGTTAAAATCGTGACAGAAACCAGAAAAGGCAAAAAATTCGAAAAATGCCCTTCATGCTCTTCCGGCCTGAAGAAGGTCTACACCAAAAACCTCAGGGGCAGGAAAATCCTTTATAAGATGATCTGCCATCGCTGTGGCTACGCTGGAGTGAATGGCAAATTCTCGCCCAAAAGATACAGGTTTATCAGAATGTGAAAAATTTCAGGTATAAATCACGCGGACTTTTCTCAAGTCGCTAATGTTTTTTGCACCCACCAAGAACATGGCGTCCTTAAGCTGCGAGATTATCTTTTCTATGTGTGCCTTGACCTTTGTCCACGATTCATTCGCTGGTTTCAGCAAAGGCAAAGCGAAGCCCACAAGTGAGGCGCTCATCGCGAGCGCTTTCGCAACCTCGACGCCGTTCCTTATGCCTCCGGAGGCGATAACAGGAACCTTGACGCTTTTTACAGCGTCTTTCAGCGCTTCCGCGGTGGGAATGCCCCATTCTTCGAGATGCGAGACATCTTTATCACTTCTGTAAGCATCAACCTTTACCCAGGATGTGCCTCCTGCTCCTGCGACATCGATCGCCTTGACTCCCGCGCGAACGAGTTCTCGAGAAAGCTTTCCTGAGATGCCGCAGCCCGTTTCCTTAGCGATTACGGGGAATTTTGCCTTCCTGCAAAGACAAGTTATGTCATTGTAGATCCCTTTCCATGCTTTGTCGCCTTCCTGCTGCGCGAGCTCCTGCGCGACGTTCATGTGAACTGCAAGCCCGTCCGCCTTTATCGCATCAACGAGCGAGGTTATCTTTTCAAAATTATATTGTCTTAGCTGCGCTGCGCCGATATTCCCGAGAAGGAAAATGCTAGGCGCGACATCGCGTACGGCGTACGTTCCGGCGAGCTTCGCATCCTCCAGCATCGCCCTCTGCGAGCCGACGCCCATCCCAAGCCCAAGCTCTTCCGCAGCCCTGGCCAGATTCTTGTTTATCCTTTCTCCTTTCTTCGTCCCGCCCGTCATCGCCTCGATGAAAAGCGGCGCTGAAAATTTCTTGCCCAGGAAGCGCGTGCGCAGGTCGATTTCATCCTTGTCCATTTCCGGCAGCGCCCTGTGCTCGAGCTCGACGTGCTCGAAGCCGTTCGTCTTGGAGAATTCGACCTTCTTCTCCAGGCATATCCTTATGTGATCGTCCTTCCTCGCTTTGGTTACAGAAGACATAATAATCCTTATTTGCCTATCCTTTTATAAGGGTGCCAAGACCCCTTTCTCCGAGCAGGGTCCTCTTCAGCATGCCTGGTTCGAGCCCGTTTATTATCTCGACCTCAACGCCCATCTGCAGCGCGGTCGCGACTTTCTGCATCATGCCGCCGGTCACATCGGCGAAGCCGTCAGACGCCTCCAGGGCTTCCCTTATGTCGGCAAAATTTTTTCTGTTTATCTGCTTTATCAAGGCGCCCAGCTCATTCAGCACGCCGTCAGTCTTGCCGGCCATTATTATCCTTTCCGGCCTGAGCTTTCTGGCAAGGAACCTGAGTATTTCCTCGGTCGAGATTATGCAGCAGCCTTTCGTATCGTCGTGGCACACGTCGCCGTAAGGAACCGGGATCAGGCCGTTTGCCAGCGAATTTTCAATGGGCTTGGTGTACCATTCTATGATGCGGTCGTTTTTCGCGTGGCATGACGCTGACGGCTGGATCGAGAGCGCCTTCTCCCCTGCCTCGATAAGCGAGGAGACGACTATCCTGTTGAGCTTCGCTGCATCGTCCTGGACCCTGGCGAAGCCTTCCCAACTCTTCTCATTAATAATGCCCCTGTGGGTTTGGTACTGTTTCGCAGAAACGTGCGGGAAGCTGCCGCCTCCATGACCCATTAGTATCATCATACCCTTCTGCTGTCTCGCTTCATGCACCTCCCTGCAGAGGCGTTTTATCACATCAAACCTTGCTGTGTAAGGCTTCGCCTTGTCCGTTATGAGCGAACCGCCGAGCTTCACAAATATCAGATTTTTCATAGTTTTAATTAAGCATCTTTATTTAAATTCAAAACAATCAGGAAACATGAAACTCGAGAAAGCGTGCGTCTATTCTCTTAATGCGTACAACAGGCTTTATCCCAGCAGCTTCTTCAGAAGGAAGCTGCAAGAGAAGGATATAAAGGAAGCAAAGAAATCGATAGTCTTCCTCAGCTTCTGCAAGCTCGCGCACCTTGCCAAGGAAAAGAAAGACTATTTCGTAATCCTAAAAATTATAGAGCAGGATGTCGAGGGCGTCTGCTGCATGCTGATGGTCAGCGACGACAAGCAGTTCTCGCAGAAATTCCTGAAAGCCAAGAAAAACGCTGACCCAAAGCTGCTGGAAAAATTCGAAAAATATTACAAGGAAGAGGAAAGGGAGAAATAAACGCGCTAGCCGCTCCATCTTTTGTAGATTTTGTTTTCAATGCCAAGCGCATCCAGCACCTTGCCTATTATGTGGTCAACGATCTCATCGATTTTCTTCGGTCTGGAGTAAAGCGTGAGGACAGGCGGCAGTATTATGCCTCCGGCAAGCGTGACCCTGCGCATGTTTTCTATGTGTATCAGGTTGAGCGGCGTTTCCCTCGCAACGAGGACGAGTTTCCTTCGCTCCTTCAGGCAGACATCCGCTGCGCGCAGCATCAGGTTGTCGGAATAGCCATTCGCTATTCCAGCCAGCGTCTTCATGCTACAGGGGATTATCACCATGCCTTTCGTCTGGAATGAACCGGACGCGATGGGCGCGAACAAATACTTGTAGCCGTAAACCTTTGTCGCGAGTTTTTCGACAGCCTCGACTTTGTAAGAAGTTTCGTGCTCTATCAGTTTTTTTGCAGTGTCACTTATGACAAGATGGGTTTCGATGCCCAGTTTTTTCAGGACCTCGAGCAGGCGAATGCCCAGGATAACGCAGGAGCTGCCGGAAATCCCCACTATC
>CAYGVQ010000069.1:0-4590 GCA_964353515.1 uncultured archaeon | reverse complement strand
ACCTGCGCTCTCCATACGAGCTCATGGCTTTCGGCAAGGCGCTGGGCCTGAACCCCAAGGAAAGCAAAAACGGCCTGTCAGAAAGGCTTCTGAAGGAGAACAGGAAGCGCCTCGGCGGCAAATGGGTGATGCCTGGGGTTGAGATAGAATAAGCGCGCCGGCAGACCTCAAATTTCTCATATTTTATACCAGGGTTATGTTTAAATATAACCTGGGTATATATTAAGTATGACACTTCCCATCAGAAACATACTAAAAGGCAGAATACTGAAAATCGCGGAACTACAGGACAAGCTGGTTATAGAGCTGGCCTCGAAGTTCGATTTTGTCCTACACGGAGGCACGGCGATATGGAGAATCTACAAAGGCAAGCGGTTCTCCTTCGACATCGACGTATACTGCGTCAATCCGTCTGCAATAGCGGAGCATTTCGGAAAAACGGATGCTTTCAACATGTCGAGGAGCAAGCTGACAAGCTCTGATGTATTATACGCGAGATTCGAAGAAGAGGGCATCGAAGTTGAAATAAACGCCTCTCCTCTGTTCAAAAAGATAGATGCCGTCGACGGCGAATTCCAGCTCGTCGGCGGCGATTCGATAGTTTTGAAAACGCTGCCTCCGGAGGAGCTGCTAAAGGAAAAGATAAGCGCATTCAAGGACAGGAAGAAAACCCGGGACCTGTATGATATTTTTTATCTAATTGACTTTGCGGATACGCGCAAAGCCAAACCCTCTCTCCAAAGCCTGCTTTCGTTTCTCAGTTCTCCGCCTGCGGATTTTGACGGCCTGAAAGAATTTATTCTTATGGGAAAGGCTCCCGACTTTGAAACCATAGTCAGAAAGGTGAAAATGCATGCCAAAAAATAGATACAGGGGATTCGCCGAAAAACTGGAAAAAGCAAGCGCTTTCAGCTTCAGGACCGTCCAAAGCAGGATGGGAAGGGATTACGCAAAGGTATTCATCCACAACATGAAAAAAAAAGGCAGGATAACCGAGCTGATAAAAGGATGGTATTCTTTCAGGAACTCTCCCTATCTCATAATAATACCTCTCGGGGAAGCCTATATCGGCCTCGGGACAGCGGCGTTCATTCATGGGGTCTGGAACCAGATCCCGAATGTCGACGTTCTCACTACTAGGGCGCCGACGAAAATAAAGGTGGGGGAAAGGACCATAGCCGGGAGGAAGGTTATAACGAGGAAAATAAGCAGGAAGCTGTATTTCGGGTATGAAACAAAATACATAGAAGAAGCAAGGGACTGGATAAGGGTTTCGGACCCCGAGAAGACTCTGATGGACATGATATATTATAATTATCCTTTCATCGATGAGATCCTGCCGGGCCTGACGAAGAAGCTCAAGCCAGAAAGATTGAAAGAGTATCTGGAGAAAATAAAAGGCGTGAGAGGCTCGAAAAAAATAGCGGCTAAAATAAATAGCCTGGGCGGCAAAGGGGTGATGCCTGGGTTTGAAATCGAGTAATTTTTGAAAGCGCTATGTAAACCGACTCGCTACAAATACAACGTCGTATATATCTATCTCATTATTCGCTACCACGTCCGCAGTCACATTCCATGCCGGATGCGCGTTGCTCTGGCCGAAATGAGTCCCAATGAAACTCAGGTCGTTTATGTTAACAAGCCGGTCGCCGTTTATGTCGCCTGGAATAGGAGTCGGTGATGACGATTCAACTACTAACGAATGCGGATAGACATATGGGATGTGTGGGTAATATGCATTAGGCCCTGTTGGAATGAAGGTTTCATTGCCACCTTGCTTGTCAGTGTATATTGTCCTGCCTCCAGTTGCGGCCGGAGCGTGCATCCAGTAGTCTCGGCCTTCCTGAATAAATATGATGTCAGTTTCAGGTTCATTCAGACTTATACTCGTCACAGGCACTCCATTTACAGTGTTATTCCATAAGAAACTGTTGCTGATTTGATCTTGCGCAGGCCAGACAGTGGCATTAGGACATCTCGGGCACCAAGGCCCTCCGCTTGTCCAGCCTTCTTCTTCAGTCAATTGAATAGCAGGGCAGCCTCCAGCTTGACAAGTTATCTTATTATTGTAAACAAGTAAAGAACCCCCTCGAAAGTACATCATACGATAGGTTTTGTTGATGTCAAAGATATTATCATAGAATTCAATCATAACAACTCCGCGGCTTGTATAAGGCGGATTCGGCCAGTTTCCGTGCGCTTCAATAGGAGCATTATAACCACTAGAAAAATCCGGGCTCAAAAACCTATTATAACGAACAGTACTACGCGCACCCCAGCTGTCATGGTAAATCTGCTCATTAGGCTCATAGGGCATATTGTTATCTACTAAAAAGGTGTTGTTCTCGATGAAAACAGCATCATCAGAACTAGGAACAATCGGACGATTCCATGAGGCATCATTGTCGCCAGCTATCCTGATTCCAAGGTCGACATTATGAAATAAACAATTGTCAATTACGCCGCGGGAGCCACCAGTCCACCACACCCCTGTCTGACCTTTGTCGATTATGCAATGATCAACCCGTACCTTAGTCAGCTTAACTGGATTACCAGAAATCCATATGGCAGACCGCATACCGCTGTAGTCCAACTCATCATAACTGGCAGCGTCGAAATAGATGCCTGTGATTCGCACTGGTTTATCAGAAGGCAGCGAGACAATCACCAACTGAGTGACTCCGCCATTGATAATCTTTGTCGCATCCACTCCGGCGCCTTGCAATGTGATTGACTTATTTAGCATTAGTGTACTTATCCATATGCAGCTTCCTGCGGGTACAAGAACAGTATCACCACTCTGTGCTGAGTTTATTGCTGCCTGCACATCGACTAGCGAGCAGCTTGCAGCGCTGGTAGTGTTTCCCTTCAAGCAAGAGGAAATATCATAACCTGAGCAGTCCTGCTTGCACTTCAAAGTTCCTGACTTGAATCCAGGCAGACTCGCACAAGTATTATTGCTCAGATCACTGCCATCACATGCTTCGCCTGCTTCTGTTTTGCCATTGTTGCAAACAGGCGTGGCAGAGGTGCCAGAATCGCACAGCATCGGATAATTAACGCAATCAGTCCTGAGAGGATGAGGATAGATATAAGGAGTGTAATATGCTATCCATGTGTCGGTCGCATTGCATTTATATAATGTTTTCGTATCATTCGCCCAGTATCCGACCCCGACTGTGCAGGTGGCGGGGCGGAACGATAGCGGGCTGACGCCCATACCTGTTGTTCCGTTAAAAGAGTCAAGTTGTTTCCAGCAATCTTTGTCAAATTGTGGAACTGGGCCAATCTCTCCTCCGTAATCAACTGTTTGTGATATATGTATCGGTATCAAAGTGCCTTCATCTAAATTGTTCCAATAATAGGAACTAGAAACATGTTGCGGTTGTCCAGTTATGACATTATTTGCTGGCGGGTTTTGAGAGTCGATGAGTTCTTCTCTGACCTGGATATATGTTGAGCTAGATACGTTAGTCAAAACATTGTTATATATCAATGCCATCCCACCACGCTGATCTGCCAGGCTCATAAAATGATTTGTAGCATCAATGGTATTATCATAAAATTCCATGCCCATTGTTGAATGCCAAGCAGTATTTCCGTGGGCATCAAATATGGGAAACATATCAGCAGTCAGGGTAATGTTATTGTGTCTGAAACAAAATGCCGTTCCACCCTCTCCATAACTCAGCGTCCTTTGGCTGCCTAGAGTGAAATTATTGTCCTCAAAATAGAAATTGTTGGCACTTCCAAAAGAAAATGATAAGTATGTCCAGGCGTTCGCATTGTCATTCCAGCAGCGCGTATTGGAAAGTTCACAGCTATCCATAACTCCGTAGACTGTTCCCAAAATGACAAATGGGTAATGATGAGGATATTGATTTACCACCCTGACATGATCTATTCGCACCTTACTAATCGGATATATGGTCACCCAGTTGCGCAACATAATACCGTTGCTCTTGAGGGCTAAATCAAAGGTGAAGCCCGAAAGTCGAAACGGTTCGTTCAAGGCAGGAGTTGCTGACTGGTAAACAACAAGATAATTTCCTGGGTCAAGGGTGTTTAGGTCATAATTATTTAGGAAGTTGCCTGTGATGACAGTTTTTCCAATCCCTGCTCCCATGAGATAGATTCCCTTAGTTATGACAAGTTGGTTGTTCCACGTACAGTTTCCCGCCGGCACTTGTATATTGTCGCCGCTATTTGCATTATTTATTGCAGCCTGCACATCTGTTTGCGAACAGCTTACAGCATTGATAGTGGCTGCATCCGCAAGGAAAGGCATCAGAAAAAGCACCAGCAAAAACAGTCCCGCAGGAGCCTTTCCCGTCATGTGTGATATTTGGCGTACAGTAAATAAAAATCACGTGAACCGACTCGCCACGAACACTATGTCGAAGATGTCTATCTCATTGTCCGCAACCACATCCACAGTTGCGTTCCATTGGGGGTGCGCGTTGCTCTGGCCGAAGTGGGTCGCTACTATGCCAAGGTCGATGATATCGACTTTAGTATCATTATTAAGGTCGCTTGGAATCGGCTGTGTTGCTGAAACATATTCAAACGGACCAATATCGTAACCTGCTC
>CAYGVQ010000068.1:0-4682 GCA_964353515.1 uncultured archaeon | reverse complement strand
AATATATAAAAAACAAGCAGTTGGCGGGTTTGGCTATGAAAATGAGGTATTTCGACTTCAGGTTTCTCGTTGGAATTTTCATAATAATCGTGCTTCTCCTGTATTTTTACGGGCCGGTCTCGGAGCACATAAATACGCTGAATCCGTCTTATGTTTTTCTCGGGCTGGCAACGCTCCTTGCCGTAATAGGCATAAAACAGCTCAAATGGCGGCTTCTTCTGGGGAAAACCGCTGGATGGAGACTGGCGGTCAAATCGTATTTCACAGGTCAGTTCGTTAACGAGATCGCCCCCATGGGCGTCGGCGACCTTACGAAAGCATATGTCGTAAGGAAATATTCCAAAAAATCGTTCGGCCACTCACTTTCGGTGCCCTACATGGAAAGGATTATTGACATAGTAGTTTTGAGCTCATTCGCCATCCTTTCTTCCCTGTTCCTTTTCTTCTTCACCATATCGTCGTACATGAGCCTGATTTCCCTGCTGGTTGCAGTTCTTGCCGCAGGTTTTTTCATGCTCGCCGCCTTTCCGGTCAGGATAGCCAACATACTGAAAAGAATCATGGAATCCACGCGCCATGTAGTGCATATACGTCTGGTAGAAAGGATTATATCAAAACTTGAAAAATTCATACTCGAGGTTTCAAAAGACTTTCAGGAAGCCATAAAATCCTTCGGCAAAAGGAAAAAATTCATATTTGCCATGCTCATTATGGCACTGGCTGACTGGACTCTCGAAGGCGTGTGCCAGCTGTTTTTGCTCAATTCAATGGGATACTCAATACCGGTCCTTGTTTCCGTTGGCATCGTCTCTATCTCCTGGCTTGTCAGCATACCGTCGATGATACCGGGCGGTCTCGGGATAAGGGAAACTGTCCTAAGCCTGCTATCCACAGCATGGGGAATCCCTTTTTCAGCCGCGCTGGTGAGCGTGCTGGTATATCGGGGGATGGTTGTGCTTATATTCGGGTCGGGGACATTGATATCACTCCGAATTAAAATTAAATAAGCATAAACCACACTACCGACTAAAGCCGGTGGAATTCATTATTTTAAAAAACTAATTCTTAATTTATTATGATGTTAAGATATGGTAACAGAATTTTTAAAAGCAAATTTTTAGGAAGACCTTTTTTCTGCACTCTTAGAGTAACAAGCAGATGTAATCTCAGATGCAGAATGTGCAGCGTATGGAAGCATGGAAATAGGAAGGGTGAAATAAGTTTAGAAAAAATAAGAGAGCTAAAAGATATATTCAAAAAATTAAATATCAGTGTAGTCAATCTCGGTGGCGGCGAACCGCTATTAAGAGAGGATTTAGCAGAAATAGTAAAGATTTTCAGCAAAGATTTTGAGGTTAGGGTGCAAACAAATTCTTTATTAGCCAACGAAGAAAAAATAAAAGAGCTTGTAAAAGCTGGGCTAAAGGGGGTTTCAATATCTCTAGACACACTAAATCCAAAAAAGCAGGATTATATTTGTAATCTCAGGGGAATATGGTATGAAATCATAGAAAAAATGGTTTTGTTCTCTAAATTAATGCCTAATGACGCTCTTCTTTTATCAAATGCGGTTGTTTCAAAATTAAATATTAATGAATTGCCCAAACTCACTGTTTTTACAAACAAGATAGGCTTCACTGCAGGATTCGGGCCAGTTTTACTTTCTGAAAAAAAAGATCATAATTATATATTCAGAGATTATGCGCCAAATCTGACTTTCGAGGAAAGCGATTATCCTATTATCGAAAAGTCTTACAATGAAGTTATAAAAATGAAAAAAGAAGGTTATCAGATTTTTAATTCAACAAAATTTTTAAAAGAATCGATAAAATTCTTCAAAAAGGATCATCGTTGGAAATGTGATGCAGGAAGATTATATTTTCTTATTGATTATGATGGTTCATTCCTGCCCTGCACTGAATTAAGCAAAGTTGGCTCGATATTTGATGAAAATTTTATAAAGAAATTTAATTCAAAAGATTTTAAAAAAACCATCGCAGAGAAAGTTGCTCACTGCCCCAATTGTATGCATCCCTGTTATGTTGAAAGCAGCAAATTTATACATGATTCTGCAGTGTCTTTTGACAAATTTAAGGTATTGTTAAACTTAACATTTAAGAAAAGGAATTTTTTAGAATATGAAGATGCTATCAAATATGCTGACTTCAATTCTTAACAAGCTCTTTCGCTCTGAACGAACCATCCGCTTCGGTGATTATCATGATGTCGCTTTTTACGGAATCCATTGTTATACTTCAGTTTTTCCCATAGGTAGACAGGATCGAACGCGCTTTTATCTCTAAGAATAAAGCCGCGTGCTCAGTAGGATTCGAAAAGCCTTCCCCACTCGGTTTTTTTGAATTTCCTTATGTGGCTCTGGCCTATGGTTTTCAGCCAGAGGTCGCGATACTTATCGCTTATAAGGACCATGAACTTGAAGACCGATGTCCTGAAGAAAAGCGGTTCGAGCGGCGACCCCCTGAAGAAACGGTCGAAGTATATGACAGGGTCTTTCCTTGTTTTGAAGCCGAAATTGACGTTTTGGATGCTATCGCCGACGACTTCTATCTGGTCAACATCGCCGACGCCGAGGCCTTCCTCATGCGCCAGTTTTATGAACCCTATTTTCATCGGGTCGAAGCCCATCATTTTTGCCACGACTGCATCAACAGCAACCATGTCCGAGCCTGCAACGATGTAGTTTTTGATTTTTGGCGTTCCGACGCGCGGGCCTGCGCCGTCCATCGCTATCGTCCCGTCAACCACTGAAAATAATTCCTTGGAAAACTCCTTCTGAATGCGGAGCAAATCCACAAGGATTTCGTGTATGTTCAGGTGGTAATGATGCCTCACCGTCCTGAGAAAGCCGAAGGCATTTTTCAGCGAGCACGTCATTCCCGAATGGCCGTGACATTTTATCGTGGGGAGATGGATTATCTGCGAATCCTTCAGCATCTTGGGAAGCAGCATGTCCTCTTTGCCGAAAACAAGCGTTTTGGATGGCCTTATCTCCTCCCACTCGCCATCAAGAAGACATTCAAAGGACAGGCCGTGTTTCGAAAGCACATTGTTGAGCTTGTTCTCATCCATGCCTTTGTAACAATCTGTAACGACAGTCATGTTCTCGACAGCCTTTATTTTCTTAAAATCGAAACGGAATTTTTTCATGGCATTCAGAACGCCGTCCAGCTGCCATGGTGGAGTCGAGCAGGAAGGCAGATACTCCTGCCAGCTTATGTTTATCTTCAGAATCGTTTCTATTTTCGGGTTCATTATCTTTTCAAAATTTGCCAAATGCAGAAGCCTTCCATAATCATCAATGCACGTCTGCGGGCTCGTCTTCAGGACTGCGACTGGCCTGCTTTTCATTCAAAAAACCTCTTCTTTGTTATCAGGGACAGCATTTTTAAGCCTGTTTTGAAGCTTTTGCTCTTGCTTTTGGAATGCTTCGATTCACCGCCGCCGCGCCTGTAATAGCTTATCGGTATTTCGATTATCCTTTTCTTTTCCCTGAGTATTTCAACCATCATCTCAGGCGAGAATTCCGGGCCTTTTGCATGAAGGTTGTCCTTTATCTGCTCGAACACGTCCTTCCATATCGCGCGGTACGTGCAGCCGACATCCGTGAATCTCGGCCCCTGCTTCCACCACAGGACTTCCGCTACCTTTCCGAGGAAAATGTTGCCCCATCTCAGAAACCAGTCCATGTTTGCGCCCTGCTCTATCATCTGCCTTGTCGTTCGCGTTCCGACTACCATGTCGGCGTCCTTCATGTACTCGAGCAATTTCGGTATGTCTTTTGCCCGGAAAGAGCCGTCTGCCTCTGTGAGAATCATTATGTCGTTTCTGGCCTGATCCATCGCGTATTTCAGTTTCTCCCCATATCCGGAAAGGGGTCCGCTCTTGGTGATGACCTTTGCCCCGTGCTCCTTCGCTATCTTGTCCGTCTGGTCTGCTGAGTTCGTGTCAACAACGATGACCTCGTCAACATACATGGAAGCTCTGAAATCCTCAACAACGTCGGCTATTGTCTTTTCCTCATTATACGCGGGTATTATAACAGTTACCTTATATCTGCTGAAATTAAGATGCCTCCATGTGTAATTTGCATAATTAAGATCCTCTGTTGTATTGACGTTGATGTAATCTCCGTTCAGAAAGAAGGGCAGAACCTTGCCCTCTTTAGCCATCAGGCCTATCACATCCGTCAGCTCGACTATTCCGGACCTTTTAGATTTCGGCGTTTTTTCTATGTATTCGAAAATTTTGGGCGAGAATATGTAGGTCCCGCAGCCTGCGTAATCGTTCACTATTTTTTCCGGCTTTTCAATCAGCGAGACGACTTTCTTGCCGTCTATCTCGACTGAGTAGTTCTTTTTTATTTCGAGCGCGTTTTTCACTTTTTTTATGCCGATGACCGCATCGAATTTTCCGTCATGCATCTTGGAAAGTTCTGCGTGATTGGAGTTAACGTACACCTCATCGCCAAGAATGACGAAGAATTTGGTTTTCACATGTTGACGAAGGACATATATCGAATTGACAAGTCCCTTGTTTATGTCGTCATTGATAACGTATCTTATTTTTACCCCGAATCCCGAGCCGTCGCCAAAATAATTCTTTATAGTGTTTCCCAGATAGTTTATGACGATGTAAATCTCCTTTATTCCGAGTTTGTCACG
>CAYGVQ010000067.1:0-4777 GCA_964353515.1 uncultured archaeon | reverse complement strand
TAAGGAAACGCTTGTCGTACCGGGCGTTGTGCTGTCCAGCGGGCAAATCAGGAAGCACGTGACAGTTGCCGCCATCAGATTCTCGGGCAAGGCCAGGGAAAAGATAGAGAAGGCCGGAGGCAAATGCCTGTCAATCGAGGAGCTCTACGAGAAAAATCCGAAAGGCAAGGCTATAAGAATAATGGGATGAGTATGGCAGTGATAAATGCTGAAAACTGCGTTGCAGGAAGGCTTGCATCAATAGTAGCAAAACGCCTGCTTAAAGGCGAGGAGATAATGCTCATAAACGCCGAGAAGGCGATAATCAACGGGAACCCTGACGCCATCAGCGCCCTTTTTGAGGAGAAAATCAAGAGAGGCGACCCTTACCACGGACCTTTCTATCCGAAAACGTCTGAAAGGATACTGAGGAGAATCATAAGGGGCATGCTCCCTTTTCACAAGCCCCGGGGGAGAGATGCATACAAAAGGCTAAAGATTTATATTGCGGTTCCAGACGAACTTAAAAAGGAAAAGGCAGAGGTCATCAGCAAGGCTCTCAGCAAGACCGAGGCCAAATTCGTTTATCTGGGGGATGTTGCTAAAAGATTCGAGTGATTGTATGGCCAAAAAGAAAGATATCGGTGCAGTCGAGAAGAAAAGGGGGAAGAAGGAGCCCTTATTCCAGATAGGCAAGAGAAGGATGGCCGTTGCCAAAATGAGCCTCAGGCCAGGTTCCGGCAGGATAATCATAAACGGCGAGCCCTTGCAGAACATAAAGAGCGATGTGCTGAGGCTCAGGATGCAGGAGCCTTTTATACTGACAGAGAAGGACGACTGGAAAGCTTATGATTTCATAGCAACGGTCAAAGGCGGCGGCATAATGGGGCAGGCCGATGCCGTAAGGCAGGCGTTCGCACGCGGCCTTGTAGGCATATTCGGCGGCGAACTCAGGCAGAAATTTCTTGACTACGACAGGAACCTGCTTGTCTACGACCCGCGAAGAACGGAACCGCACAAGCCGCCGAGAAGCTCGCAGGGCCCGAGAAGGTATAAGCAGCGCAGTAAGAGGTAAGGTTTAAAAGTTAGAACGTAAATTACATGTAAAATGTGATGTTTATGGAGTACGCAAGGATTAAGCTCGCGGGAAGGGACTACAGGAAACTCGATGAAATATGCAGGCAAATCAAGGAAATCGCCGACAAGTATGGCGTATCGACACGGGGGCCCATACCGCTTCCCACGAAAAAAATGAAGGTCGTCACCATGAAAACGCCCTGCGGCGACGGGACCGGCCATGGCAATGCCACCTACGACCGCTGGGAAATGAGAATCCACAAGAGGATTATAGACATCGGTTCCAACGAAAGAGCGCTCCGCCAAGTTGTGCGTATTCAGATACCTGAAGACGTGAAGATAGACATAGAATTGAGATAGGTGTGATGATGGTAAAATGGCATCTGCCCTCAAAAAGGGGGCCGACTGGAAAGCTGATGAGAAGGCTCAGGAAGAAGAGAAAAATGGACAGGGGAAACGAATTCATCCTGACCAAGATAGGCCAGAGAAGGGTAAAAGTCAACAGAACCCGAGGCGGGAATGTCAAACTCAATCTCCTTGCGGTAGAGAAGATAAACGTTGCTGATCCCAAGACCAAGAAGATAAGCAGGGTGAAGATAATAACCGTGGAGAAGAATCCGGCAAATCCCCACTACATAAGGATGAACGTAATAACGAAAGGTTCTATTGTGAAGACAGAAATAGGCTCTGTCCGCGTGACCTCAAGGCCAGGCCAAGACGGCGTGGTCAACGGAGTTCTTGTAGAGGAGAAAAAATAAAGTATTTTTGATCAGCCACCTTTAACGGGCTATTTTCTTAAAAACCTCAAAGAAATCAGATGCCTTATCTTTTTTGTGGCTTCAGGCTCAACGGACATTATGTCGCTGGCCGTTATTATGCCGATGAGCTCGCCTTTGTCATTGACCACGGGCAATTTCTTTATCTTGTTATCGGCCATAATCTCTATCGCCTTGCTCAGTGGTCTTTTGGGCCCTATGGTTATTAGGTAATGGGTCATGATAGACCCGATTTTGGTTTTTTTGATATCTACCTCATCGGAAGCTATTGCGACGAGAACGTCTCTTTCAGTCAGCATGCCGACTGGTTTCCCTTTCTTTGTGATCACGATGCATCCTATGTGGTTGTCCGCCATTATCTGTGCGGCTTCGAGAAGGGTGGTTTCGGGGCTGGCAGTGATCACATGCTTGTTCATGACCTTTTCGACCATCATCCTAACCGACCAGTTAAATATTGGAACTGGCTATTTTTAAAACACTACTAGACTAAATGCCAATGAGCATTAATAAAACAGGCTGCAGCACAAAAAAAATTCGTCAAACAACACTTATAAATATAAAATATAAATAGACAAGATAATTATAACTATTTTACCCGATTTTGAATTGGGTCTGGAGGAGGTTATGGAAATGCAACAAAGACCATTGGACGTTCTTGGAAGTTCAGAGAACAAGAGGTTAATCATACAAGTAAAGAACAGGGACAAAATAATAGGGACGCTGAAAGCGTTTGATTCGCACCTGAACATCTGGCTTGACGACGCCGAGGTTCAGAGCGCGGACGGAGAAAGTTCGGTAAAACTGGGAACAGTGCTTGTCAGAGGAGACAACATAGTGCTGATTTCTCCCGGAAAGTAAGGGTCAAACTTTTAAATAAAAGACATAAAGGTTGATACTATGGTAAAGGGAACCCCTAGCATGGGGAAGAGGAACCAGAAAACGCATGTTTTATGCAGACGATGCGGTCGCCATGCCTTCCACGCTTCGAAGGGTGTATGCGCTGCCTGCGGCTTCGGGGCTTCGAGGAAGCTGAAGAAGTTTAAGTGGCAGTGGAAGTCGGTCGAACGCGACAGAAGACTCAGGTAAGCTTATTTTGAACCCTTTTAAATATAACATCTAGTCTATATGTAATTATCAAATGGGCCCATAGCTCAGCTGGAAACAGCGCAAGTCAGGGGCGAAATCCTTGACGGTCTGCAAAGAGCACCAGACTCTTAGATGTTATGAGGATGCTTGCATCCCATGACTGTGTGACATCTGGGGGTCGCGGGTTCGAGAAACCCTTTTCCGATAGCTTATGCAAAAGCGTTTACGGAAAAGTTAACGAAAACCCCGCTGGGCCCATTTACACTTCTTCTCCGACAGCATTAAGGATGTCCTTTATTGCCTTTTCCCCGCCTTTAAGAACAGGCTCGCCGTGGCCTGGAAGAATTTTGTCGATTTTGAGCGAAGCGAGTCTCTCGAGCGATTTTTCCATGTCAATATCGCTTCCTCCGGGAAGGTCAATCCTTCCCACCCCATCAGCGAATAGCGTATCCCCTGATATCAGAATCTTGTTTTTCTGGTCGAACAGGCATATTGAACCTTGGGTGTGGCCAGGTGTGTGCAGAACCTTGAAGCCCAGCACCTCATCGCCATCTTTAAGTTTCGCCCCGACCTTCATCGGCTTCATCTTGCCGTTGAAGTACAGGGAGTTGCTCATGCCTGCATCTCCCTTCTCCAGCACGGGCGCGTCCCTTTCATGTATATGTATCTTCGCGTTGGAAAAGAAGCCATTCCCGCCTATGTGATCCCAGTGCATGTGGGTGTTGATGACGTTCTTTATAAGTTCGAAATCGAGCTTCATCCTCTTTAATATGTCGTAAAGCCTGACGAAATTCAATCCTGTGCCAGAGTCGATGACCGTGTCATTTCCTATCAGATAAATGTTGGAATCAAGGTCAGAAAGATGAATAAGGGTTATTTTCTCATTTATTTTTGTTATAAGAGGCATTCCCATGTATAAATTTTCTCCGCGAACAAATTTAAAGGGATGCTGCTATTTTGGCAAAAATAAAAACCAATGCTGTTCCATGCATAACTCTAAAATGGTTAAAACCAAAGAAAAAGTTATATAAGCAGCGTGAACTTGAGGATTATCTCGATTGCTATAATCGCGACTGCTATCCCCACGACATGCTCCGGTTTGAGCTTTATCGCTTCTTCCGATTCCTCGAAATAGCGAATCAAACCAGCGGTTGACTGCGGCATTATGTTTCTCTTCTGCTGCGACATACCGATCAATAAAGTATTGATTCCCCTTGCTTTATAAGCCTTAAGGCTTCAGTATTTCATCTTCTGCTGATATTCGACCTTGACCTGATATTCGTTGTTGGTTGCGTACGCATCCCTTAGGCTTTGCGAAATGTCAAGGTCGTATTTTTCCTCGCGCTCGCTCTCCTCTTCCGTTTTCTCGCTGATTACCACGGCTTCGTACATGTCGTATGGCTTGCCTATATCTGACTGCGTGAGGGTCGAGGTCTGGAATCTCCATATTTCCTTGCCTGTTTCCGCATTTAGGCAGTAAAGATGACAGTCCATGGAACCGAAATAAATCCTTTTTTTATCAAAGAACGGATGGGTATAAATCCCTCCAGATGTACGGAATCTCCACAATTCTTTACCTCCGAGACTCAAACAATACATATTTCCTTCTTCATTCCCGAAATAGAGTTTCTGTCCATAGATCGCAGGCTGCACAACCAAACTGCCTGTTTCAAAGCGCCATATCCCCTTGCCTGTTTCGGCATCAAGGCAGTAAACTATACCGTCCCTGCAACCGGTATACAGCCTTCCTTCATGAAAAAAAGGCGAGCCTGAATGACCATAGTTGCCTGTTTTGAAACGCCAGATCTCTTTGCCTAACTCGACATCAAGGGCGTAAATATTGCTGTCCAGCGAGGCTA
>CAYGVQ010000066.1:1955-4781 GCA_964353515.1 uncultured archaeon | reverse complement strand
GTATCAGAAAAATCGACCAGAAGTTCGAAGGTGGGCCCCTGAATCATGGAATACTCGTTCCCGGAAGCCCTTTCCCTGGTGAAATGTTTTTGTATCCTGTCTTTTGATTCGTAAGCGGCGTTGACTATCATGTAAGCAAGATGCCCCGCCAGCATGCTCTTGCCGCTGCCAGGAACACCAGTAACCATGCACAGCGTAGGCTGCTCTATTATGTAATCGGCCGGCATTCAAATTTCCTTTGAAAGAAAGAAATAAATTATCACTTTGTCCCTGCTACGCTCTATTCACAAAGCCACGGATACGCCTTCTTCACTTCTTCCACGAAGTTCTCGTGGGTGTAGACGCCGAGCTCGGAGATTATCGCTGTGAGCAGCTCTGGGTTGATCTTCTCGAAGCAGGGGTTCTCGATTTTCACGCCGCGGGGGGCGGAAGACCAGATTTCTTTCGAGGGGCGAAGCTCGATTTTTTCCTCGCAACCTGCGATGCCTGCGGGATCGAATTTCCACGCGTCGCCGCAGGCGTAAATGGGGACGTCGTATTTGTCCGCGATTACGGCGAACATTTCCGAGCCTATCTTGTTGTAGACCCTAGTCGTCGTGACTGCGTCGAAGCCCATCAGGAAGACGTCGGCTTTCTTCAGCGCGATTCTCGCCGCCGAGTCGACGAAATGCATGACCGGGATTTTCATCTTGGCGAGCTCTTTCGCAGTGACTCTCCCCTGGAAAAGCGGCCTTGCCTCCGTGTTATAAACCTGGAATTTCTTACCCTGCCTTTTCGCCTCTTTGAAAATCCGCATGACAGTCGAGGAATGGCAGTGGGTGAAAACAATCATGCCCTTCTCGATTTTCTTCGCGCCGATGTCGGCGATTTTCTGCTGGGCGTTTTCGAAATGGTCAAGCGTCTCGGAACAGAAATTGCGCAGAGACTTCTTCAGATCGAGCACGCTCCTGCTGTCGGTCTTGAGGGAGTCGATGACGTACATTATGGCGTTTCTCATGAGCGGCTCTGTAGGCCTCGAGTCGAAAAGCGATCGCTTCGCCGCCTCAATCTCGTAGAAGAATTTCGCTGCGGAATGCGTTTTGATTTTCGAGCCGCGGTATTCAAACGCTTTTACCGCGTTTAGCGCTATGTTTTCCGCTCCCTGGATTTTCACGGTCTTGATGTCCTTGAGTGTCCTTTCAAAGGTGTCCATGATAAGAATTTGTCCCAGCTGCTTAAATGCTATTTCCCTGCCTACCCCTTCGCCGGTTTTACTTTAAGCCCAATGCCTTCCAAACGCTTCTTGAAATTGTTCAGGGCGGTGTTTATGTCGTCCAGACTTCTGCCGCCTGTGCAGATTATCTTGCCGGAACCGAAAAGCAGGAACGCTGTCCGCGGGCTCTTCATCCTGTAGACAAGGCCTGGGAACTGTTCCGGCTCGTATTCAACCTCTTCCAGCGACATGGCGATTTCTTCCAGCATGAGCCTCGGCTTGACGTCGATTTTCGTCGATGCCACGATGTTCTCGATGTTGATTTTGAATTTCGTAGGCATTGACGTGCCCGTCTTCTTTATGTCCTGGACGATCTTCCTCATCGCTTCTTTCGCCATGGGTATGCTCTTAGCGCCTGTGCATACGATTTTTCCCGATGAAAAAATAAGCGCGGCTGCCCTTGGGTCTTTGATTCTGTAAACAAGGCCAGGGAACTGCTCGGGCTCGTATTCGGTATTCTGCATCCTTTCAACGAGTTTGTTGAGCACTATCCTCTTGCCTAAAACAGCAAAGGCAACGACATTTTCAACCTTTACGTAAAACTCCACCATAAAACACCCTCAACTCCATATATATAATATACTTAGTAGCCTTCTATAAAATAAATTTTGTCCAGGCTAAGACCCGAAAAGCCTCTTCTGCTTGGAATCCTTCGTTTTCTCAGCTTTTTCATGCGCCTTGGTCAGAATGTCCATCGCCTCGTCCACCTTTTCTTCCGTGAGCAGCTCGAACAGGTTTTCAAAGGTCCTAGGCTCGAGCTTCGCTTTCGCAAGATTTTCCAGCAATATTTTCCTTCCCATTTCCTCGACGGAAAGCTTGTGCTCTTCCAGCGTCTTAGTGGGCAGCGCTTCCTTCGCCTGCGCCTCTCTTTTAAGCGAAAGTATTGCCTTGCCCCCGAATTTCATCTCTATTTCATCCGCTAGTGTCTCGCTGATTTTGCCGCTGAGGTCGAGCCGGACGATGGGTTTTTTGGTCGGATTTTCTGCAACTATCATGCCGAGCTCGGTTTCTATCGCCTCTACGGTCGGGTTTTCGAAAGACCTCAGATAAACTCTCCTCTGGTGCTTAAGTTCGACCCATTCTATCCGAGCATCTTTGTCGGATGTCTTGACTATCCAGAAGCCTTTGGTTTTTTCCGATTCCTCGCGTATCTGCGTCGGGGCGAGAGAGCCTGTGAGCAGGAAGGGCTTGCCGTCGTACGCGCTCTCCCTTGCCTCGTGTATGTGGCCGTCGATATACAAATCGAAACCTCTCGGCAGTTTCTTCAGGTCGAGCGTGTGCTGGGCGTAAAGGAATTCGGTTATGGACTGGTGGAGCACGAAGATGTTGAAGCAGCCGTGCGCCGGCGAAGGGTTCCAGTTGGCGAGCACGCTTTCGGCGTACTGATCCGGCACACCGGACATGCCGTGTACCGCCACGCGCTCGTTGTCCTTTTCGAATATAACGCCGTTGCAGTGCAGGTATACAAGGAAGCCTGCCTTCTCCAGCGCTTGGACAGGGTTAAGCAGCTCTTTCGTGCGCCTTTCGTGCGTCCCGTGTATCGCGATGATGGGAATCCCCATGAGCGCCATTTC
>CAYGVQ010000066.1:0-1855 GCA_964353515.1 uncultured archaeon | reverse complement strand
AAATGGAAGTCCGAAAGGATTGCGATTTTCATGGATATTAAAATGGCGTGAGGCAATAAAAACAATCGCTCTTGAGAATTTGTAACCACCAGTAAGAAACTACATCAGGAAGGTATTTAAATATCCCGGTCAATTGTTATGTGGTGACAAACGATGAGTGACGATATCTACGGAGAAGGCACAACTTTACTGGGTGATTTTGCCAGAGGCTTCAGGATGCTGGAGCGGAAAAGGCTGGCAGAATTAAAGAAATCCCAGCCATACATTCGTGAGCCGGTATACGCCGATAGGATACAGGAAGACAGACCTGAAGTACCATTAACGTGCTGAAATTTTATTTTTGCCATTTATTTTCTTTAATCCAGTTTACCTCCACGTCTTACGTGCGCAAAGGGGCAGAATTCCGACTTCTCTTGTTACAGTCTACTAATTTAAAATTTATCGTAAATATTTAGCATGATGAGGTGAGCATATGGAAAGATGGAAAGGATGCTTTTTTGTAGGGGATTCAAGGAAAAACACAACGGCTGTTGTTACTAGCCTTTTGGATGCGTACAGGAAACTCGGTATTAACCCGCAATACATACCTGTCGGTGATTCTAAACAGCCCGAGGGCTATGACAGCGGATGTATAATAGATTGTATTAATGAGACTCAACTTGCCCTTGTACATAAACCCGGAACTATTCCAAGGTCAAGCGCAGATGACTCCATAATCGAAAATCCTCGGCTCGTAGAGATGTATGCAGGAACAAGAAAAGATGCCCAAAAAGTACTGGAGCATTTTGAGAAAACCATGCACGAAAGAGGATTTGAGCTGGGCATGACACCGGAAGGGTTGATGCAGATAGAATTGTAAGCGGATTGCCAACGACAGTTTAACCCACCCACGTTATGTCGGCTTCATCCGTTCTCCAGCGGGGGTCGATGTCTATAGTTTTCGAAGTTCGACTGGTTTTGTAAGCCAGCATGCCAGTCCATGCGATCATCGCGCCGTTATCGCCTGCGAATTCTTTCGGCACAACCTGTAATTGCGCGTTTCGCTCCTTCGCCATGATGCCCAGCATTTGCTGCAGGCGAAGATTCGCTGCGACCCCGCCTGTCAGAAGGACCTGGCTCTTGCCGAGGTGCGCCAGCGCCCGCTCGGTGACCTCCGTCAGCATGGAGAAGAAGACCTCCTGGATCGAAAAACAAATGTCCTCGAGTTTTTCCTTCCTTTCGAACTTCTTTATGCACTCGGTCACGATGCCTGAAAACGACAGGTCCATGCCTTTCACGACGTAAGGCAAATCGAGCCATCTGCCATTCCTCGCCAGCTGCTCGATTTTTGGCGCCTGGGGGAAATCGAGGCCGACAGCGCGGCCGAACTTGTCGAGCGCGTTGCCTATCCCGATGTCCATGCACTCGCCGAAAACGCGGTAGCGGCCTGAAGCGAAAGAAATGATTTGGGTGTTGCCGCCTGAAACGTAAACGACAACCGGGTCTTCTAATTTCGATGCCAAACGGCCGATTTCGATGTGCGCGACGCAGTGGTTCACGCCGACGACCGGCCTCTTGTACTGCTCGCCGAGTTCTTCCGCCAGCTCCGCGCCTTTATACAAGCAAGGCGGAAGGCCAGGCCCGCGCGAGTAAGCGATAACGTCGATGTCTTCCATCGCCACCTTCGCCTTTTCCAGCGCGCTCTGAGGGACTGTGCGCTTCGCTTCCTGGTGATGTTTGGCAGCGTCCATGGGGATGATGCCCCATCCTGCCTTCGGCTTGTAGACGGAGCGTTCGTTCGCGAGGATTCTGCCCTTGCCATCGCATATGCCTATGCCAAACGTATGGGCTGTGGCTTCAATGCCGAGGCACAACA
>CAYGVQ010000065.1:0-4808 GCA_964353515.1 uncultured archaeon | reverse complement strand
CTCGCTCGCTTCTCCTTCGCCAGCTCCAGCATGTTCCTCGTGCCCAGCGAATTCGTCATCATGGTTTCTATGGGAAGCTTCTGGTAATCAACGGGCGAAGCCGGCGACGAAAGATGGAAGATGCAGTCTATTTTGCCTGCGACTTTCAGCGGCTTGGAGACATCGTGATTGACGAACCTGAAATTCTTGTGTTTGAGAAGATGCGCGATGTTATTCTTTTTGCCGGTAGAGAGGTTATCGACGCAGATTACCCTGTTCTTTTCAACGAGCGCGTCCACCAGATGCGAGCCGATAAAGCCCGCTCCTCCTGTTACAAGAACAATCTTATTTTCCATTGTCTTCCTCCTGCTTCTTGACGAGCTCCATCATCCTTTCGCGCTCTTCGTAATGCTTATCCACATCGATGACGCTTCTCAGGAATTTTTCAGTTTCCTTGACGGTATGCCATTTGCCTATGTCAAGGTATTTGCCTTTGAGAATGAAGCCGTTTATCCGCTCGCCATTCTTAAGAGCAAGCGCCATCGCGTCGGTCAGTTGCACCTCGTTGTTGAGGCCGGGTCTTGTCTTGGCAATGTAGTCGAAAATCCTCGGCTCGAAGACATACGCGCCGCAGATGGCGTAGAATTTGCCGTCCGTTTTGAGATTTTCGGCCTGGCTTTTCGATGGCTTCTCAACCAGTTTCTCGATCTGGCCGCTTCCCTTGCCTCCTTTTTCGAGTCTGACGATGCCATACCCTGCCACATCCTTCACCTCGAAAACCATGACAGTCGCGAGAGGCTTCTCCTTGTTGTGGTACGCTATCAGCTCTTTAATCTCCTCTTTCGGCTCTATGAAAGAGTCGCCTAGCAGCGTTACGAACGTCCTGTCTATCCATCCTTTACCCTGCAGGATGCTGTGACCCAGGCCTTTCCTGCTCATCTGGTAAAGGTAGATGACATTCACGCCGAAAAACGAGCCGTCGCCTATGTAATCCATCAGGGCGCCCTTCTGGTAGCCGACCACCATGTAGATGTTCCTTACCCCGCCGATCTTCAGGTTCTCTATCGTATGCTCTATGACAGCCTTGCCGAATAGCGGATACATCTCTTTCGGCACGGCGCGGGAGAAGGGATACAGCCTCTTGCCTATGCCTGCTGCAGGTACGAGACCCACGATGTCGCTCATTTCCTCACCTTCGGTTTAATTAATTTGTGCAGGCGTTTTAAAAGCGTTGTTTTTATCTTCCCCGTCCAGACAAGCCAGGAGAGCCATAGCACAAGGACCAGGGCGATCAGCCCGGCCTGCCAGAAATAATTGTGTATCATCAGGGCGAAAGCGAAGCCGTAGCTGTGCCATGCGGACACAACCAGCAGGATTCGCAGCAGATTGCCGATGTAGATTACCGGCAGCCCGGTCGCCAGACCTATAAGCCTTTTTTTCATCGGCACCTTAGGGACAGCGAAAACGAGCGCTGCCAGGAACAGCATGCTTTTCCATCCTGTGCAGTCCTCGGAAATGAAGAATATGATGTCATTCGCGATTACCAGAAAACCCTCGCCAGAGACGCTGAAGCCGAGCGCCTGAAGGACGAAGCGCACGTTCTGCGTCACGAGCTCCTGTAAAGGGAAAAGAAGCCCCTCGAGCGACATTACGATGTACAGGGGGACGGCGAAAACGAGCAGCTTGGCCAGGAACAGAAGCGTATCGAAAAGCTTCTGCTGCTGTTCGGTCAGTTTCCTGCTGCCAGCGATCTTAGCCTTTGTTTTGGGCCCTCCCATCACTATAGATTTGTCTTGCGGGATAAATAATCATTTAAAATCCGGCCTGCATATTCAATCCATGAGGTTCGAATTGACAAGACAGCTGGTCCACCTCTCGGGCCTGGTTTTCGTAATAGTGGCGCAGTTCACAAGAAAGGAACTTGCAATCCTTTATTTCCTGATGATAACGCTCTTCTTTTTGGCATATTCGTTGTACGTAAGGAGCCAGGAAAAGAAACTGGTAAATTTTATTGGCCGCTTCGAATCGAAGTTCAGGGACTTCGCCCTGCGCTTCGAGAGGAGGGATGCCAGAAACCCGTTCATGGGAGCGATGCTTTTCTATCTCGGATGCACGCTGGCCTTCGCCTTCTTCCCTCTTCCCGTCGCATCAGCCGCCTGCGCGATGCTCGCCGTGGGCGACGCGTTTTCAACGATAATTGGCGTAAAATTCGGCAAGACCAGGATAGGCAATAAAACCCTGGAAGGTGCGGCGGCATGTTTCCTCGGTTCGCTGGCGGCGGGGATGTTTTTCGTAAATCCCTATCTGGCAGTGGCCGGAGCCTTTATCGCTTCCGCGGCTGAACTAAACCCGTGGCTTGATGACAATGTGGCCATCCCGCTCGCCTCCGGTCTGGTCATGTTTTTGATGTCGCTGGTTATCTAAAAGGCTCAGCCAGCGACAGACTTCTGCTTGTCGGACGTGAGAAACAGCTCGCTTATCTGCTCTATGAGCTTCGGCTCTGCCGCCATTATTTCCATCGCGGTCACAACGCCTATCAGCACGCTCTTGGAAACGATGGGCAGCCTCTTTATGTTGTTGGCGGCCATTATTTCAGCAGCCTCGCTAACCTCGGTTTCAGGGGTTATCACTATGACCTTTTTTATCATTATCGTTTCCAGCTTCGCGCTCAGAACATCCTTTTCCCCGGTGGCGATTTTTTTCACGAAGTCCCATTCCGTTACTATGCCAGACAGCCTTTCCTTCTCCGTGACTATGAGGAATTTCGTGTTGTGCTCGACCATTTTTTTAGAAGCTTCCTGCAGCGTTGCATGCGGTTCTATGGTCACGACATTCCTGTTCATGATTTCCTTTACCTGCATATTTAGTTATTGTCAGGGCTGTTATTAATAACTTTCAAAAAATGCTTGAACAATTATGCAAAAGCTGTCTGTAGGCGTCTGCCGAAGCCTGTGCTGTTATAGTAGTTGCGCAAAAACCTTTCCATTTTTCCGTATATTGCCTGGTCGTTTCCCGTGTATAGATGTGAAGGCGGCCTTTCTTCCATGGCGCTGACCGCTGTTGCACCGTAATGGTCATATGTCGTTATGCCTTCGCCAAATTTCCTCTTGATTTCCCTCGGCGTCAGGCCTCTAGAGTGTTCCCTAGTGGCTTCAGTCAGCCCTTCCATGGGTTCCACATAAGGCCTAATAAGCCAAGTTAAAACCTTTGATAATGGTTTAAGATGCTTAGGCAGATGATCCTTTACGTATTTATGTGATATGTCCTCCGCATGCGAATATAGCCCTTTTTTTATCTGGACTACATGGAGAAGCTCGTGAGTGCCCGTCTCCTCTATGGTTTCTTCCGGTTTTAGCAACACCTTTTCTAACACATAACGTGAAAATTTGTCTCTGTAACCCATTAGTCTTTGCTTTAATTTTGAATGGGATTTGGTGTAGGGAAGTATGCATGTGTTGAAAACAACCTTTGTGCTGTCAGTATGGCCTTTTATAAGGCCACCGGCTTCATCCGGGTCTATGACTTCGGTGGCAGCAGGCACGTCTTTAATTAGTTTCACGTCACCGTACAAGCCGCTGTTTTCGAGATACTGCCTTACCCTGACCTTCGCTCTTCCGTACAGCCACTTCAGGACATTTTTTGAGGCCTGCGGAGCGTCGCCTATGACTGCCGTTTCCTGCGCCTTAGGGCCCAAGTTTATTCCCAGATCTTCGCTGTACAGAACATCAGCGCTAGCCATGGCCATCTCCTGTGCTTTATGCTTCCTTTTCAATATTTAAATACCTTCTGGTAGCGAAAGAGACCTTATTTGCTTTGAGTTTAACGCCGTCTTATAACGTCGTTATCTATTTCTATAGGCTAGGACAAATAATTAATAAGTAGAGAAGGATCGATATGCTTATCCGTAAGAAGAGCCTTAAAATCCAGGAAAGGCTGGGTATGAGAATAGGCATCGCCTATGGCAGCTCAAGGACGCCGATCGTGAAGAAACCAAGCGAGGCCCTGAATGTCCTCGAGGATTTGTACAGAGTGGGCTTCCGTGCCTTCCTCCTACCGAGGCAGCTTTTCGAGGGCATAAAAGATATCTCCGGCCTTTACAAGGAGCACTACACGAACCTGCTGAAAATCAAGACCATCGCAAGCAAATACAACATAGAGCTTGCCATACACAACAACGCACTTCCTGAAGAACCGATGCTGGACAATACGCTGAAGATTTACTGCAACATCGCGAACGTTATGGACGCTAAAACGCTTATAGTCCACCCCACCTTCTATGCGCGCATGCCCCAGCAGCAGGCGCTGAGGCTGACGGTCTACAAGATAAACGAGATCGTCAACGAGATGCGCATCCGCTCGAAAATAGGCATCGAAACAACTGGCAGGGTCGATGAGCTCGGCAGCGTGGAAGACGTGATAGATATGGTCAAGCGCACGACACACACGGAACCTATACTAAACTGGGCGCACATCCACGGCAGGGACCGCGGCCTGCTGACGCACGACACCGATTTCAGGAGACTTATAGACAAGGTACGCGCCGAGGTCGGTCAGCAGTGGCTGAACGACGCGTACTTCATCTTCTCAGGAGCAGCGTATGACCGCGGCGGAACGCTTCAGCACAAACCCATCGCTCGTTCAGACATGAAGCTCGAGCATTTGGTAAAAACGATACAGGCCATGAACATAAAGGGCACGCTGATATTTGAGACCCCGAACAGGGAAAAGGATATCGTCGACATGCTGCAGGAACTGGGCGACATGGTAAGATGAGCGAGGGGTTTAATGATAATAACCATTTCTGGCCTGCCGGGTTCGGGCAAAACAAC
>CAYGVQ010000064.1:0-4845 GCA_964353515.1 uncultured archaeon | reverse complement strand
GTTACCGTGGAATACCTGGGACTTTCTTTTTTATACGATTCCAATTATAAATCCCTCAAAAGAGCGATGGGTCTGCGGTCCGATTTGTTCAAATACACCCAGGTAAACAAGGTTTTGGCCGATGTACTTTTGATGAATATCGATGAACAAAGTGATGCCGAGAGAATATACATCGGAAAGAGAGGGACTGGCATAATCAAGAAAATTTTCATGAGAAATGGTTTAACCGAAGATGATTTTTCTTATGGAAACCTGAAAGAATGCGCCAAAAAATCCGAGAAAATGTCAGAAGAGCTTTTCGGCGGAGAGACTCACAGAATCTTTCAAAATTTGGAAAGACTTTACCCGCATATCTATAAAGCCGTACTGGTAACCCTTGACAAGAAATTTCAAAGGAAATCAGAAAAGGCAAAGAAAAAAACTACTGTTCATTGAGTTTTCTTTTCCTTGCCGGTCTTTTTCGCGAACTCGACCAGCTTCTTAGCCGTTGCTAGAGGATCGTCAGCCTTTTGCACCAGCGAAGCGACGTGTATGCCATCAGCGCCGGCCATTATGGTGTGGCGGATGTCGTCGAGCGTCTTGCTGGAGCCCGCGCATATGACCGGATGGCCGACAGCTTCCTTTACCGCGCGAAACATTTCCGGCGAGGCCGGGCCTGGCGCGCCGGAACCGCGCTCAAGGATGGTTATTCTCTGGCCGAGCAGCTTGCCAGCTAGCGCGTAAGCGACTGCAATATCAGGTTTGTGGTAGGGGATCGGCTTCGCCTCGCCTACCCATCCGACAGTCTCGCCTGGCTCGATTATAAGCAGGGAAGTGGGAATCGCTTCGAGTTTCAAATTGGCGATTAGCGGCGCTGCCAGTGCCTGCGCCCCTGTTATCCAGTAGGGGTTGCTGGAATTCAACAAACTCATGAAATAAAGCGCGTCGGCGTATTTCGTGACGCCTCCTATGTTGCCTGGGAAAAGCATGACCGGTTTGCTCACGGCTTCCTTTATTTTTTTGACCAGATTGTTGAACGCTTCGCCTTCAGCTCCTATAGATCCACCTATGAGAATTATGTCTGCCCCGGCTTCATCAAAAATTTTTGCGAATTTCAGGGGGTTTTCCTTCTTCTCATCCGTCGGGTCTATAAGGCCGAAGAACACGACCCCGTCCTTCTCTATGGTTTCGTGCAAATACGTTTCGACTTTGCCAAGTTTCATAGTTTTAAATTGTGAAAAGTAGATATAAATATGCTTTTGGTAACAGGCGCGACGGGTTTTGTCGGTTCAAACGTGCTGAATGAAATAGGCAAAAGCAGGAGGGATATAAGAATCCTTGCAATGGACTATGAAAACGCGAAAAAAATGTATCCCAAATACGAAATCGTCAAGGGGGACATCACGAACCCGGAGACTTTGAAGGGGGTGGGAAAGGACGTCGATGTCGTCATCCATCTCGCAGGCCTCGTTTCTTATTCTAAGCCCAGGGATGTTTTGTTCAAGATAAATGTCGAAGGCACGCGCAACATCCTTGAGGCGTGCAAGAAAGCGGACAAGTTCATCTTCTCTTCAAGCGTTTCCGTATACGGTGAGATTCACGGCCAGGCCGACGAAAGCTATCCGAGGAATCCGAAAAACTTTTACGGCGAATCCAAACGCGAGGCTGAAAACGTAATTCGCGATTCGAAGATTAAAAATGTCATTTTTCGCATAGCCCCTTTATATGGAGCGGGAAGCCCCCAGTGGATGAAGAACCTTTCATTGCTTGAAAAGGGGTTCCCCATTCCGAAGACGGAGAATTTAACCCATGTAACACATATTTCCAACGCCGTCCAGGCGTTCAGGCTCGCGCTGAAGCCGAAGGCGGAAGGCATATACAACATCGCTGACGAGGAACCTGTAAAATTCACGGAATTCGCTGAAACGCTAGTCAGGTTGTTGGGCAGAGAGCCGGCATTCTTCCCTTACTGGTTCGTAAGCTTTATTGCTTTCATGAAGCATATAAAAACGTATCTTGACGTCCTTGTAATGAACAGGAATTACGACATCTCCAACGCAATAAACGAGTTGGGCTACACTCCGAAGATCGATTTCTACAAGGAGCTGGAGAAAATGGTGGAATGGTATAAAAAATCAAAAACAAACGGTTTAAACAAGAGTAAAGGGAGCGGAAATTTTACTTTCCAATTCTGAAAACCTTTGTGCCGCAGGACGGACAAACGCCTTTCTTTGCAGGTTTCCCGTTTTTGAGTCTCACGCTCTGTTCGTTTTTTATTTCAACCTTTTTCCTGCATTTCACGCAATAAGCCTGTGCCATGTTTTACCTCCGATATTTTAATTATAGATTTATGTTTAAACTGCTTTATAAACTTTAGAAAAAAATAAAGTCTCTCCTCCCTCCTTTTTTAATTTACTCTGCGTGCCAACATCCGCAAACAGCGAAAAAAAGGCTTTTCCTGACAGATTAGCCCAATAAAAAGCTTATAAAGGCGTCAGGGTAAGAATTAAAGAAAAATAATCATTTTACGGAGGGATGCTTATGGCAGAAAAAAAACAGAGATTGCCGCTTGCACCGTTCGAAAGGATACTGAAAGACTCGGGAGCGAAGCGCGTTTCGAAATCCGCGATGAAAGAGTTCGCAATCGTCATCGAGGGCATCGCCGACGGGATCGCAGGAGACGCGGTCAAGTTCGCGAAGCACGCCGGAAGGAAGACCGTGACCAGCGAGGACATCCGCTTGGTCAAGAGATAAAAGAGAGACGATAAGACAACACGACATCTGTTAGTTGCAATTGGGCGGTGATTTTATGACAAATGTCTTTATCATCCACGGCGTCGGAGGTCACCCCGGGGAGAACTGGTTTCCGTGGCTGAAAAAGGAACTGGAATCGGCTGGCTGCAAAGTGTTCGTGCTCCAGTTTCCCACGCCAGAAAACCAGACGCTGGACAGCTGGCTGAAAGTCCTGGACAGATACAATGATCGCTTGGATAAAGACTCGATCGTCGTCGGCCACAGCCTCGGCGTCGCTTTCCTGCTCAACGTGCTGGAAAAACATCGCGTTAAGGCCGCGTTTCTTGTGGCCGGCTTCGTCGGAAAGGCGGGCAACGATTTCGACCCGATAATGAAGACGTTCTCCCAAAGAAAATTTGACTGGGCCTCGATTAGGAAAAATTGCGGGCATTTCGAGGTCTTCCATTCGGATAACGATCCTTATCTACCCTTGGAAAGGGGCAAAGAAGTTGCCGAAAGGCTTGGCGTGAAACTTACGGTCGTCAAGGGCGCAGGCCATTTCAACGAGCGGGCGGGTTACAAGCAGTTCCCTCTGCTGCTGGAAGCGATCAGGGAAGAGATGAAGAGGAAGCGCTAACTTAAGCTTTGAATTATCAAATCAGTCCCGTTATGATACATATAGCCGGTAATAGTTCCGTTTTCGTTTAATATCTGTAATTTGTTTGTGGAAATTACATCGGAACGGACCTCCCTTAAATTGATGTTGAGCTGGTTAACGGCCATGAGCCCAATGATCATCATAACCAAGATAAGTATGGAAATTATGGTGTTTATCCATTCCCTAATTTCATTTTTATTTTCAGCCATGATTTCTACACCGACCTGTTTTTCTTAGCGTGAATCGCCCCGGGAAGCCTGCTTGCCGGTATTACTCATTAAATAATGCCATTTTTTAAACATTTTTCCATTATAAAATCACGGCCCATTATTAAATATCTGAAATTATTTCTAAGGTCATACGAATAACCAAAGGTTAAAGCTGCGCTAGATACAACCTTTTTATTTTCTTCTATGATTTTCAAAGCGGGAATAAAATCTCCATCACCAGAAATTAGAATAATACAATCGCACTTATCTTTTATGGCATGTTCTACCATATCCACTGCTATTTTCACATCTATACCCTTCTCTCTTTTCTTTATATTACCTATACAATCATAACAACTTGTTTCGACCAGTGGTTTACAATCTTTACATAAACCAAGATTTGTTATTATCTCCTTTCTTTCATTTAAAATTTCTTTCGTAGAACTTCTTTGTAATTTTCTTGTTATAACCTCAAATTTTGGCAATTTTTCGAGCCCTTCTAAATAATTTATATGTTTCCAATACATTTCTTTGCCATCTTCAACACTTGGTATTGAATTATAATACCTTGTTTTTTTATGAGCAAAACCAAACCAAGAACAAACGTTTTCACTAAGTTTATAAAAATCTATATGTCCTGCCTTTATTCCCATCCTGTTAATCCTGATCATTAAATTGATATTATGATAAAAATTATTTCCATCGATAAATACTACTGCGTTTTTCTCTGTTTTCTTTTCCGCTTCTTTCTCTGTTTTTTTGCCTTCCATATAATACCTACTAAGATATGATAAAATATGATAAAAAGATAGCAGATAAATATAACCCAGCGTTGCCTCGCCGAAGCGAGGCCACACTGGGGACTTAATATTTAACTATTTAACAAAAGCTATATAAATGTTTTTTCATGCTCTAATTACATTAATCTTCACTTCCTGACTTCCCGGCTTTCACGCCTTGCCGCCCTTGTGTTGCATCGGGTATTTCGTCCGCCTTGCCAGCCGCTTCGCGTTAAGTTTCTTGTTTGTTTTGCTCATGCTTATCACTTCCTGACTTCCTGGAGGACCAGATCGCCATTCGGATAGTCGGACCAGTCCAATTCCGTCCCCTTTTTCCAGCCCTTCTTTCTGACCTTGGTCTTGGGGACCACGACCCAGAAGGAATTTTTAGATTCTTGAAGCTTCATTAAATCACCTCACGGATACCCATGCCTTTAGGCTTGGGAGGAAGTGAAGGTTGTTCCCTCACTCTTCTTTCAAGTGTTTA
>CAYGVQ010000063.1:0-4875 GCA_964353515.1 uncultured archaeon | reverse complement strand
TTGAGCTTGACGCCATGATCATTCCAGCTTGGGGTGCTGGCGACCTGGGTTCAAAATAAGCCTTTTACCCAAAAGGCTTAAGCGAAAACCAGAAGCTAACGCTTTCGCTTTTATGGAAATCCCAGCGGCCCCATTTATGGTTTATTTCTCATGGGTTCACCATGAAAGAATAGGCCACGACCAGCAGGACGACCGCCATTATTATCAGTATTGCAAAGACCAGCATGGTCTGGGGGCTGGCGATGCCGGTTATGCCTTTCATTACTCTATACATGTTTATCACTTCTCCACTTATCCGCGAGCTCTGGGCTCTCAAGCGCCTCCTTCATCTTTGCCAGGCCCTCTTTTATATCCCTGGCATCGATGCCGGAATAGGCGAGGCGGATGTATTCGCGGTTCTCGCCGTCGAGCGGCGTGCCGAAATGCTTGCGTGTGCAGAAGGCGACACCGGTCGTCTCCAGGATATATTTTCTGAATTCCTCGACGTCGGTGAAGCCGATGTTGCGCATGGCTTCCGTAATCTCCGGGAACAAGTAGAATGTGGCATTTGGCCTGAAAATCCTGACCCCCCTGATTTTTTTGAGCAGTCTTACCGCGAGGTTCCTGCGCCTCTTAAGGGTTTTCAGGATTTTGGCTGTTTCTTTTTCAGTCGACCTCAGCGCCTCGAGCGCGCCCCACTGGATGAAGTGGTTGGAACAGGACTCGTCGTTGACGTTAAGGCGGTTCATCTGCTCCACCATCCATTCAGGCCCTATCGCCGCTCCCAGCCTCCAGCCTGTCATGGCGTATTTCTTCGAGAAGGTGTAGAGTATCATCGTGCGTTCGAACATGTCAGGATACGATATAATGCTCCTGCCCTTGCCTTCATAGTTTATGTCGAAATAGGCCTCGTCGCTCAGCACCAGCAGGTCGTGCCTGATGCAGAGCTTGGCCAGCTCATCCATCTCCTCCGGGTGAGACTCCGCGCCCATCGGGTTGTGGTAGTTGTTGAAGATGAGGATTTTCGTCTTCGGCGTTATGATGCCTTCGATCTGCTGCAGGTCGAGGCTGAAGCCTTTCGCGCCCATGCGGAAGCCGTACGGCTTCGCGACGCCGCCGTGGAAGCGTATCTGCGACTCGTAAATCGGGTAGCCGGGGTTCGGGTAGAGCACCTCGTCGCCGGGGTTCATGAAGGCGAGGATGAACTTCATTATCACCGGCTTGCCGCCCGGCTGGATGGACACGTTGTCCTTCGTCAGCGTTATGCCGCGCTGCTTCCCAATTTCCTTGGCAAGCTCTTCGCGAAGCTCGGGGATGCCGGCGCAGGGGCAGTAGCCTGTCTTGCCCTCTTTCATCGCATTTGTCGTGGCCTTTATTATTTTCTTCGGCGTGCGCAGATTCATATCGCCCAGATGGAAGGGATAAATCTTCTTGCCCGTTGCCGCGAGCTCGCGGGCCTCAAGCGAGACTGAAAATGCGGTCTCTGTCCCAAGAAGGGACATCCTTTCTGCAATCCTGTGCTGCATGTAAAAAACCTCCTCCTGCAATAAGACTTTGCCTTAAAGCCTGCCTTATTTTTTCTTTCTCTTGAGCACGTCTTCAACCGCTTTTATTATGTCCGTGCTTTTGAGGTTGAATTCAACCATGAGCTCGTCGGGGTCGCCCGACTCGCCGAAGCGGTCAAGCACGCCGACGCGCTTTAACGGGACAGGATAATTTTCCACGACGACCTCAGCTATCGCTGAGCCGAAGCCCGCGTTCACCTGGTGCTCTTCTGCGGTGACTATCGCGCCCGTCTCCTTCGCCGCCTCGATTATCGCCTTCTCATCTATCGGCTTTATCGTGTGCATGTTTATCACGCGCGCATCTATGCCGCGTTTTTCCAGCTCCTTTGCCGCGACCAGCGCCTCGTAAACCATCGGGCCACATGCGATTATCGTGACGTCGCTGCCGAAGCGGTAGGTCTCTGCCTTGCCGAAAGTGAAGGGTGTTTCGGGCGTGGTGATGACGGGAACTTTTTCCCTGCCGAAGCGGAGGACCATCGGCCCCTCGATTCTCGCCGAATCGAGCGTTGCTTTCTTAGTTTCCCAGTAGTCGGTCGGGATAATAATTTTCATGTTGGGCAGGACGCGCGATAAAGCGATTTCCTCGAGCGACTGGTGCGTCGCGCCGTCGGGCCCGACTGATACGCCGCCGTGCGCGCTTGCGATCTTGACGTTGAACTCGCCATACGCGACAGTCGTTCTCATCTGGTCCCAGGCGCGGCCCGTGCAGAACACGCCATACGTGCTGACGTAAGGAATCTTGCCAACTGCTGCTAAGCCGGCGGCAAGGCCCATCATGTCCTGCTCGGAAATGCCGACCTCGACAAAACGCTCCGGATATTTCTCTGCGAACCATAAAGCGCGCGTAGAATCGGAAAGATCGGCGCATAGGACAACAACATTGGGATTGCTCTTTCCCAGTTCGACCAAGCCGTGGCCGTAGCCGTCGCGCGTGGGGATCTTCTCGACCTTCTCGTAGAGATTCGCTGCCAGGTGCATGTCAGGATTTAGGCCGGTTTTTCCGGCATTGGTTTTTTTCATGCGTTTGCCTCCAGTTCCTTAAGGGCGAGTTCGGCTTCCTCTTTCTTCGGCGCCTTGCCGTGCCACTCCACCCTGTGCTCCATGAAAGAAACGCCCTTACCTTTTACTGTTTTTGCGAGAATGACCGTAGGCTTGCCTTTGGTTCCTGCCGCCTCTTCGAAAGCCTTCAGCAATGCCTCGAAATTGTGACCGTCAACTTCTATCGCGTGCCACCCGAACGCCTTCCATTTTTCCGCGAGCGGCTCGAGATTCATGACGTCCTTCGTGAAGCCGTCTATCTGCAGGCCGTTGACATCGACTATGCCGCATAGGTTGTCGAGCCTGTAATGCGCTCCTGTCATCGCGGCTTCCCATATCTGGCCTTCCTGCAATTCGCCGTCTCCCATCAGGCAGTAGACGCGCGGCGATTTTTTGTCCATCTTAAGGCCGATGGCCATGCCTGCTGCAATGGACAAGCCTTGTCCCAGCGAGCCGGACGAGGTCTCGAGGCAGGGAAGTTTAAGCCTGTGCGGATGGCCCTGCAAACGAGAACCGAGTTTCCTCAGCGTCAGCAGCTCTTCAGCAGGGAAATAGCCGCGCCTTGCGAGGGTCGCGTATAAAACCGGGCATACGTGCCCCTTGGAAAGAATGAACCTGTCCCTTTCGCCCCAGCAGTGGTTTTGCGGGTCGTTGCGCAGGACTTTGAAGTAAAGAGAAACGAGAATTTCGACAGAAGACAGCGAGCCGCCGGGATGGCCGCTGCCAGCTGCGGCTGTCATTTTTATTATGTCCTTTCTGATTTCCTGCGCGATCTTTTTCATGTCGCTAATCTGATAATCCATGCGAATCACACTGCACCTAAAGCTTCTGGGTTTTTTGCGGATTAATAAATCTTTGCTTCGTGCAATTTAAACTTTATGGCACACAGACGGCGATAAAGGTATTTTTTATGGGGGCCTTGACAAGATATATTATATGAAGCCTGATTTTGCGAAGAGGCGGAAAGGCCTGAAGAAGCTCATGGAAAAAATGGGCATGGATGCGATAATGACCTCGAATCCGAACGAGGTTCTGTACTACACGGGTTATGAGGGGCTGAAGGAGGACAGGATCTTCATGATTTTCCCCCTCGACGGCAAGCCGAAGCTGGCCGTTTCCTCACTGGAGAACGAGGCGGACAGGCTGTACCCAGACGTAATTTACATGAAAGAAACCAGGGATTTCATTGAATATTTGAAGCGCTACAAAACGATAGGCTACGACGAAAGGGTCATCAACATCCTCATTTACCAGGAACTGAACAAACTGAAAGCCAGACTGGAGCCTGTGACTGCGATGCTCGAGGCGCAGAGGATTGTCAAGGACGCGTATGAGATAGAGCAGCTGAGGAAGGCGGCGGAGATGAGCGGCAGGGCGCTGGCAAACGTCTCGGAAAGACTTGCCGGCAAAAGCGAAAAGGCAATCGCTGACGCGCTGGAAATAGAATACAGGAAACTAGGCGCTGAAGGCGCGTTCGAGCCGATAGTTTGCGCGGGCAGCAACACGCAATTCGTACACCACAGGCCCAGCGCAAAAATTATAAAGGCTAAGGATATGGTCATGATCGACACGGGCTGCAGGTTCAACGGCTACTGCTCGGACATCACCAGGCTTTTCTTCAGGAAGCTGGACGCGCGTCATAGAAAGGTTTACGAGGATGTTAAACAAATACGCGAAGAGCTGATAGCGGAAATACGCGCAGGAGTCGTCTACAAAGACATCGAAGCTTTGCATAATGCGCTGTTCAGGAAAAAGGGCTATGGAGTCACGCACAGCTTCGGGCACGGCGTCGGCCTTTCGATACATGAGCCTGCAGGAGATAGACTTAAGGAAAATACTGTTGTTACCGTCGAGCCCGGGATTTACATAAAGAACTTCGCCGGTTTCAGAATAGAGGATATGATATTGGTCAAAAAAGGTAAAGCTGATGTGCTTTCCAAGACCATTCCGGTTTTGGCATGAAGCCTTTATTATTCAAGGGAACGTGAAGCATCGACCTTCTCGTCTTCGGCAACAGGCAGCGAGATGTGCTTTATGATTATCACGTCGCCGATGGACTCTACCATGGGGAAGGGAATGATAACGCCCTTTTTGCTGCCCAGCATCTTGGAAATGTACGCCTCTTTGGCGGCCCTCACCACAAGAGAGCGGATCTTGAACCTCTTGAGATCGCACTCGACATCCTCGACCTTGCCGCAGAACATGCCCTTGTTGGTGAACACGTCCTTGCCGTATGTCTCAGAAATACTGGAAACCTTTATCGCCATACACCCACCTCATAATGCGCTATAAA
>CAYGVQ010000062.1:0-4955 GCA_964353515.1 uncultured archaeon | reverse complement strand
GGCGCCAGGAATGGTTCAGGATGAAGCGCGTCGGCGTGAAATGGAGAAAGCCGAGAGGAATCCACTCAAAGCTGCGCGAACACAGAAAAGCGAGGGGTGCGCTTCCAAGAGCGGGTTACCGTTCGCCTGCTGCTGTGCGCGGTCTTAACAGGGAAGGCCACAGGGAAGTCATAGTCAGGAACGTCAAGGACATGGGCAACATAAAGCGCAAAGATGAAATAGCAGTAATAGCCAGCGGGGTCGGCAGGAAGAAGAGACTCGCGATGCTCGAGTACGCACAGAAAAACAATATAAAAGTTGGCAACAAAAATAGATTCAGGTGATTGCTTTTTTGCAATCTTTTTGATAAGGCTGGAGGTTAGGCAAGGATATGTTCCTCTTTGATTACAATTGTCCCACGTGCGGCGCTTACGGAAAGCTATGGAACAAGCAGCCTGAGGCCTTCATCTGCCCCAAGTGTTCGACTGTTTTTTCGAAATTCGGCGTGGTCTTAGAGCCGCAGGAAGACATGGACGAGCTCTGGACATAACGGGCATAAATTATAAAAAGACTGCAAAGCCGGAATCACAGGCCGCCGAAGACTTCCTGTTCGGGATAGACTGCGATGCCCTCGCCGTCGACAATCTGCATCGCCACTATCTTTTTCACGTGTTTCGCTCCCCGCAGCTTGAGAACCTCAATGGCGTTTTCGCGTATGTCCCCCTTGCGTATGTTATACAGCACGACCACGCCGTCTGCCAGAAATTCCTCCACGCCAGTCGGGCTGAAGGTCTCTGGAATCTGCTTGGTCTCGGTTATCAAGAAAGAAGTCGTGCCCAGCTTCTCGAAGTACCTGAAAATCTGCTCTACGTAGCTCCTGTAGTGTTCGGTTCTTCCGGTGAAGTAGGAGGCTATCGAGCTGAGGGAATCGATGACTATTATGTCCGGCCTGAAACCCTCGGGCAGCAGGACGGGCTCTATATCTATCATAAGTTCGCCGCGCTCCTTGGCCAGCATCGCCTCCACCGACCTCGCGATCTCATAAGAATCCATCCTATTTATCATAAGATTACCGTTTTTTTCGAGTTCGGCGGGATGCCATCCGAAATCATCCATGTGCTTGCGGAGGCGCGCTTCGGATTCCTCGAAGGACATGTAAAGGCACTTCTTCCCGTTTTTCGCGGCATTGGCCAGAATCTGCAGGCACATTATCGTCTTGCCGGACCCTGCGCCGCCTGCTATCAGGACTGCTGAGCCCTTCGGTATTCCCTTTTCAAGCAGTTTGTCAAAACCAGATATCCCTGTTTTTATGAAATGGGAGTCCTTTTCTACCGGCCTTGCCTTTTCTCTGGGGACCTTTTTTTCTTCCCCCTTACCTTCTTTTTCCCCCTTCTTCCCCTTGGCCATGTAAAAGTATTGAATCGGGCGCTAATAAATTTTCCCCTGGTTTTAGTAGGAAACCAATCCAAAAGTTTAAATATTTGAACAAAATATATAACTTATGGCCGATGTGCAGTCAGTCGACATCCAGAAAGATGATATAATAGTCAATCTCAAGGTTTCGAAAGCCGAATACGAGCTGATAACCCACCAGACCACAAACCTCGTTCTTCTCCCGACCGCGCCAGACTTCATGAGCCATTCCCTGACGACAGGGAAGCTCGGCAACAGCAACAGGATAATGATGCCCAAGAAGATCCTGGAAAAGTTCGAGATAAAAGACCTGGACAAAAAGGTTCCGGCCAAGGCCTTCAAACTGCACGATGACGTTTTCCTTATCATAAGGCTCAAAAAATCCACGTTCGGCATACCAGTATTCAAGGATGAGAATGAGGTGAGATGACATGATAACCACAGGCATAAAAAAACTCGACAAGCTTCTCGGAGGGGGCTTCCCTTCGAAGACAACCATCCTCGTGTCAGGAGGCCCGGGTTCAGGCAAGACGCTTTTCGCGCTCAAATTCCTGATGGATGGCGTTATGAAAAAGGAGAAGTGCTGCTATGTTTCTCTCAATGAAACCAGGGAAGAGCTGCTGCGTGCATGCAAGGGCATAGAAACGCTCGGTGAAGCCGAAAAATACATAGGCAAGAACTTTGCCATAGAGCACATACCGCTCGGCGAGAACATAACCATGAAGAAATTCATAGACATAATCGCCTCTTACCCCAAAATAGACAGGCTCGTTATAGACAACGTCAATAAACTGCTCATATTCGCTGAAAATGAGAGGTTATACAGAATATACCTTTCCGAGCTCGTCAGGAGCCTGAAAAACATGGACTGCACCCTCCTTCTCTGCGAGACACGCGGCGAAAACATAGACACCGGGAATGGCGAGTCATTCGAATGCGACGGCGTGCTTTCGCTCTCATTCCTCGAGCTCGAGGAAAAGCCGATGAGGGCGATGGCAATCCACAAGATGAGGTATGCGAATTTCGACCCGAAAATACCGCACGAATTCCTGATAGACAAGAAAGACCTCAGGTTGACCGAGACGAAAATCATCTGATGCCCGCTCCGCATCTATTTTTATACGGGATTCAAAAAATATCTATGAGAATGTCTGAGCTCCTGAGGAGGAAGATTCTGGAATCACCTCCGGGGGGGTTGCTGAACAAACTTAGAATAGGAAAAAGGAGAGACACCCTGTTTTTCAATGACATATTCATAGACTACATAAAGATGTGCGGGGATGCCGGCTACGGCGGAGAGATGAAGGAGGCAGGCAGCAAATGGATGATGCTTTACTTCACGGAAATAGTCCCGGCCTCGATCAAAAAATTGCCCCTTTTTGTCCTAGGCAGCATCATGAGGGGTGTCTGGGCCGACGGCGGCCTGATGGATGACTTCAAAATATCAGAAAAAAACGGCCTTATAGAGATTAAAACCAGGAACGAGGCCATAACTAAAGTCATTGGGAAAAACGAATTTTCCGTAGGGCTTTTCACGGGAATTTGCAATATCCTGTTTAATTCGGAAGTAGACCTGACTAACGTTTTCCAGTCCGGAAGCTCCAGCTCGTATGTTTTCAGAACCAGAGGAACGAAACCTCCCCGCATCGAACACAAAGCCAAACGCATGTATGACCAGCTGAACGCCCTCCCTTCGTTCGAGGGGTCAAGCATCACAAGCGCCTTGAAGCATAATGTATTTAAGCTGAGAAAAAACAGGATATATTTCAGGAACAGGCTCGTATATCCAGTTGAAAACACCCTGTTTCATCTTCTGGGAAACATAGGCATCCTGATGGACAAGGTGCCGGAAATATCATATAATTTCTTCAAAAAAACCGTTGAGATAAATTCCCCGCCGAAAGGAAAACTCAACCTGCTGAAAGGGCTTCTGCAGGCAATGGGGTGGGGTTCCGTAAAAATCATAGTCAAAAAAAACATACTTTTCGAGGTAAGAAATCCGCCGTACGGAATCCAGAAAGAGAAAGACAACTGGAATTTTTTGATAAACTCGATTCTCGGCTATCTCTGGCTCATAGACAGAAATTTCAAAGTCAAAAAAATTGCCGCATCGGGAAAGTGCGTCAGAATAACATACGGGAGATGATCAGGTCACGGGGCACCAGTAATCCGTCTTGTTTTCCGAATGCATGCATCTGGTATAGCACCCGCCGCGGCACTTCTCAAGCAGCTGGCAATTTTGGCATTTTCCCGGAAGCCTGATAGAACCCAGGAAGTCCTTCAGCTTCGTCCTGTAAGACTCCTTCAGATCTCCTTTCGATTCCGTGAAAACATTAAGCATGGATTTTCTCTGGGTGACGCAGTAATAGAGGTCGCCGGTGTATGAGATGTTGATTAAAAGGCCGTGCAGGGCCACGCAGGAAATATTCGAAACATTTATGCCCATTTTGTGGTTTAGCGGGAAAAACGGCTCTCCCGATTCTATATGTTTCCCTCCCGTGCTCTCTGCAAATTGGGCGAGCGTATCCAAGGTTTTTAAGTAGTTTGTCGGCCTTATGTCAGAGTTTTTCAGCCCGCAGCCCTCTGCAGGCATCATGTCCCACACCCTGCACCTCTGCAGGCCCAGGCTTCTCGCAAACCTAAATATGTCTATTATTTCATTCTCATTATTTTTTGTCAAAACAGTCTGGGAGGTGCAGGTCAGGCCAGCTTCCCTTCCGTTTTTCAGGGCACGGACTGCCCTGTCGAAGGAGCCTTTTCTGCCCCTTATATAGTCGTGTTTTTTCCGGTCAAGGCTGTCTATATTTGTCTGAATCTGGGAGAGGCCCGCTCCCTTAAGCTCTTTTGCAAAGTTTTTTACCAGCACAAATCCGTTTGTGTTCATGTGCACGATCATGCCATAATCCTTTGCGAGCTTTACCCCTTCCTTGATATGCGGATAAAGTGTAGGCTCGCCGCCCGAATAGGTTATCTGCTTTATGCCGGCATCCGCAAGAATTTTGATTAATTTTTTCAGATCACAAAGACTCATGTGCCTCGGCGCGCTATTTAGGCCGGAGTTTGCATAGCACCAGATGCAGTTAAGGTTGCAGCTATCGGTCACCTCAACAACGGCCCATACCATTGACTTGCTGCTGGCATAATTTCTGACCTTCTCCATGGCATCATTATGCTCCCAGTCGAATGTGACAACGCACATCTCAAACACCAATAATTTTTATGGCAGTCAAAAAAACGACAAGCACCAAAAACGTTGATATCATGCTTGACCTCGCCCTCCTGTGGTCATCCCTGTTCAGGAAGAATGAGGTTGCTGCGAGCGATGGTATTATCGGTGTCAGCAGCACATAGCCGGACAGTGCGCTTGCAAGCGAAAAAAGTCCAAAATTGAAATGTATTATTCTTTTCGCTGCCTTTGTCCCTAGTCTTACCGGAATCGTCTTAACCCCCGCTGTCTTGTCCCCCTCATATCCCCTCACGTCTCCGAGAAGATTTCCGGTCAAGCCTATCAGAAACACGAGGAGGAAATACGGGAGCACCCCCCCAAGGATCTGATTGCCGGC
>CAYGVQ010000061.1:3415-5117 GCA_964353515.1 uncultured archaeon | reverse complement strand
CCAGGCCGTTGGCGGCAAATCTGTCGCTCCATGTCATCCACACACCGCTCAGCAGGCAATAAAAACATACTGCCAAGGCGATTATTCTGGCATATTTGATGCGGGAGGCTTTTAAACTGCTTTTGGCGAGGGAAACGCCTGCCAGCAGGGCATAAAGAGGCAGGAAGGAAAGGAGAAATCTTGGCCCTGCCACGCTGCTAATAAAGGCAAAAAACAGAGGGAAGATGAAAAGCAGTAGCAAAAGCCAGTTTTTTTCATTCCCAGGCATGTTTTTTGTTTCTTTTGATAAAAGGAGGAGCCCTCCTATGACGAAAAAAATCTGGGGGCTGAAAAGCTGCAAAAGCCCTGCAGCATTATCTAGCAGCTGGGAGAGTACATCAACGGAATTCAGGGTTGTTTGAGCGTATATTTGAAAAGAAGCCAGCATATCTCCGTAGTAAAAATAGCTGAGCAGCAAAGAAGGTGAAACGACCAAAAATACACCGAGCACAAAGATCGCGGTATTGATAAAACTCTCTGCATTTCTTCTTTTGTACATCAGAAAAAGGAAATACAGCATATACGGTATCAGGAATATGGTTCCTATGTATCTCGTAAGGAAAGCCAAGCCGGAAAATAAGCCTGAAAGAAATAAATTGGCTTTTCCTCCCTTAAGCAGCAGAAGCAGGGACGAAGAAAGAAATATCATGAAAAGCGGCTCTGACAAAACCTTTCCGCTGAAAAATACGAATAGCTGATTGGTGGAGAGGAACAAGGATGCCCACAAAGCAGCGTCTTTCCCTGCAATTTTTTTGGAGAGCCAGTAGGTTATAACGACAGCAAGCGCGGAAAGCGCAATAACGCCTATTCTGGCGTATGTTACGCTGTGCGAAAGTGGCGAAATAAGCAAGGGAAACAGCGGCGGCCTGTATGTTTCCACAGGGCTTTCGCTGTCCAGCGAGTAATAACCCCCGGGTATATTCCTGCCCAAACCGAGATAAACAGCCTCATCCCACCAGAGGCCTTCATTGGCAAATACGAGAACGGTTTTTGCTACAAAGGATGCCAGAACAAGGGAAATGATGGCGTATTTTAAATATTTTTCCATATTTATTACATTCACATTAAATATTAATTACGATAACATGTCAATGGCATTCTGGACGATGGTAGTAAATTATGCAGCATGGTACATTTTCGTATTCATAGCTGTAATGTGGATGCTTGTCTTGCTGACGAACCGCGACAAATTTTCGATTAAGGACAGCAAAAAAATCAAAAAGCTTCCCAAGGTTTCGGTGCTGATACCCGCACACAACGAAGAAAAGAACATAGAGATGGCTTTGAGGTCCATACTTAATTTAAAATACCCGAAAAATCTCCTCGAAGTGATAGTCATAAACGATGCCTCGACCGACAAGACAGCAGAGATTGTCAGACAAATAAAAGGCGTAATCCTGATAAACAACAAAAAGAATGTGGGGAAGGCGCATTCGCTGAACAGGGCCCTTAAAGTCGCCACAGGCGAGCTCATCGCATGCATAGATGCGGACTCAACCGTGGAAAGCGAAATTCTTATGAAAATGATCGGGCATTTCGAAGACCCGAAGGTTGCGTCTGTCACGCCCGCGCTCAAGGTAATGAAGCCGCGCAACTTCCTTGAAAAGATTCAGGCAACGGAATATCTGCTTAACATATTCCTCAGGAAGTCGCTTGATGTCAT
>CAYGVQ010000061.1:0-3315 GCA_964353515.1 uncultured archaeon | reverse complement strand
TGCAGTTCCTTTTCATCGATGTGCTCGGGGAGAATGCCACCTGCCCGTTCCTTGCGGACACGCTGTCCTCGATAAACAAGGAAAGCTACGACATAGGCACGAGGCTCGAATCATACGGCAAGGAGGGCGAGATGCAGGATTATAATGATTACATGAACCAGAAGAGGGAGTATTCAAGGCTGCTTATAGGCTACTGGCTGCTGGCGAACAAACTGAAAAAATCATGCAAGCTCGATGCGAACACCGTTATTTATTTCTATTCCAGGGAATGCGAAAAATGCGACGATCAGGCCTTCATTCTGACGTATTTCAAGAAGAACCTCGGAGAGAATATACTTATTTTCACCCTTGACGGCGACCTGGACGAGCCCTCCATACAGGTCCTGAAAAGGAATTATAACATAACAGCGTACCCGCATCTGATCGTAAACGGCGAAAGCTACGGCAGGTTCCTTTCAAAGACTGAGCTGGAAAATATCTTCGGGGTCGTTTAGCACAGAATTTGATCTATCAGCACGGTCGCGTAAGAGCCTTTTGGTATCTCAAAACCGACGATGCATTTGACTTTGCCTTCGTTCAGCTCGTCGTCAGCGAAGCTCCATTTCAAGCCTTTTGCCTCCGCTACGCGTTCGCGCTCGCTGCCCTCGCATGAAAGCTCGGGCATTGCATTTATCCTGAAATCTGCGGCAGCGATTCCTTCCTTCTGCAGAATTTTTTCCATGTCAGCCGCTGCTTCATACTTTGACAGGTCCGTGGCAAAGCCTATCATGGGGATTATACTTTCCTGCGAAACCTTGGCTGTCTCGTTCCATAAATATGACTGGTATGCATGGACGAGCATCCTTCGAAATTTTTTGTTCAGTCTGCGCAGCGCGCCTGCATAATCGTTTGGCGTGCGAACCAGATGGTTCATCAGAATTATTTCATTCCTGAGAACTTTCGGGCATTCCCTGAGGCCCTGCCTGATGTCTCTTGTTTTCCTTAAGTTTTCCCTGAAAGCGCTTATCTCTTCGCTTTCATTGCCCTTGTTTGTCAGGTAAAGCCAGACCGCTTCCTCAAGGTTGTTTTTAAGAATTTCTTTGCCAACCAGATGCGTGTCGCCGCGCATGCCGAATCTCTGCTCGCCGAAATAGTTGATGAAGCCGTCCTTCCTGGTCTTTTCGAGGTTTTTCTCGATTCCTTCTCTTTCTTTCGGAGCGATGTCCCTTACCGTTATCTCGAACTCGTTCGCCTTCAGGTCGCCGAGATTTATGCGCTCGTTTCTCTCCTCGAAATTAGAAAGCTCTATGTCCTTGAGGCGGATCTCCTTGAGCCTTTCGGCCGGTACATTCCAGACGGAAACCTTCTGCATCGTAAGCGCGCGTTTGTCCTTCACTCCGGCGTAGCCGAAGCGCTTCATAGAAACGCCGAGCCTGCGCGCAAGCAGCTTAAGGCAGCGGAACATATCGTAATTGCGCTTCGTCAGATCGAACCACACGTAAAAGCCTTTTTCCTCTTTCCTCTTCCACTCCTCTTTTGCGGGCTGCTTCTCGAATATCTCGTGGACGACGAAATCCTCAGGTAACTGTTTTACTCTGGCCATAAAGTGTTTTTAATTCACGTGTTTTTAATAAGCTTATTGCCAGGTACTAGGCAAACTTCAAAATTTATAAAGCAGAAACCGGTTATAGATAAACTCATACCAGCGGGGATTTTATGGCTTTCAGGGAGAAACTGGGGAAATTTCTGGAAAAGCACAAGGATATCAGAAGGAACACGAGGCGCGAGGAGCTTATTCGAGATATAATCGAGAAAAGGGAGGCAATCGTCTCTGCAAACGGCGCGCTGGCCAAATGGACGCCGCCGGAATCGACGGGACGCAGCCCCAAAGACACGTATATTGTCAAGGACAGCGAAACGCTCAAAACCGTTGACTGGGATTCGCCCAATAGCAATCCGATGGACTGCGAAACTTTCGAAATGCTGCTGGAGGACGCGCTGCATGCGCTGGGGAAAAAAGACGCCATCTACGTCAAAAACAGGACGCTGGGAGCGGATGTTGCATATGCGCTTCCTGTTACAATCGTTACTGACAGCGCACTTACATCGCTTTTCACATACCACATGTTCAGACCTGTGCCACAAGATATTGAAAAAAGCATTTTCGCCGGCAAGGAGTTCATCCTGCTTGCGCTGCCGTATGACAAGCTCGACCCAAAAAAATACAAGGGAAGTCTGAGGGCCGTCCCTGAAAAGGGCGGGGCGACATCCGACATGGCGATAGCAATCGACTTCGTCAACAAGCTGGGCATCGTCTTCGGCTCGTCTTACTGCGGCAGCGTGAAAAAGCTCATGTTCACCGTCATGAATTACATGCTGCCGGCGGAGGGAATCCTCCCTCTTCACTGCTCCGCGAACGAGGGCAAGAAGGGCGATATCGCCCTGTTCCTCGGGCTGTCAGGAACTGGGAAAACCTCGCTGTCCGCAGATCCGACGCGTTCTTTGCTCGGCGATGACGAGCATGGATGGAGCGATAACGGCGTGGCGAATTTCGAGCACGGCTGCTATGCGAAGCTCATAAACCTCAACCCGGCGAAAGAGACGGAGATATATAACGCCATCATGCATAAGGATGACTACATAAACCACGGCGCGATAGTCGAGAACGCGATGATTTATCCGGATGGAAAATTTGATTTCAGCGACAGCCGCTTTACAGAAAACTCAAGGAGCTCTTACCCTTTAACCTATCTGACCAACATCAAAAAATCTTCAACAGGCGGCCATCCGAAGACTATAATTTTCCTTACCGCCGATGCGAACGGCGTGCTGCCACCAATATCAAAACTTAATGAGGAGCAGGCCATGCTCTGGTTCCTGATGGGCTATACCAGCAAACTGGCGGGGACGGAGACGGGCATAATAGAGCCGAAGACCACGTTCTCGCGCTTCTTCGGCGAGCCCTTCATGCCGAGGAACCCTGACGTATACGCCGGAATGCTGGGCGAAAAAATGAAGCAGCACAAGGTCAATGTTTACCTCATAAACACGGGCTGGAGCGGCGGACCTTACGGAGTCGGCAAGCGCATAGACATCGACCTGACGAGAAAAATGGTCCACGCAGCGCTCGACGGCAAGCTGGAGCACGTCCACTACGAGGAAAACAAAACATTCCATATAATGGTGCCGAAGAGCTGCGATGGCGTTCCGGGCGAAATGCTCGACCCGAGAAACACGTGGCATGACAAAGCGGCGTATGACGAGCGCGCGCAAAGGCTCGCCAAGGAATTCTCAGACAAGTTTGACAAGGCATACGGCAAGAAGGGGCTAGACAAA
>CAYGVQ010000060.1:0-5194 GCA_964353515.1 uncultured archaeon | reverse complement strand
GTGAAATCGATATCGACAGGGCGGAAGGGGCGACGACGACGTCGAGCGACAGGTCGAGGATAAGGACCGTGCTTGACGCGATAAAGGAGCTGTCCGAGAAGTCGAAGGAGGTGCCAATAGCAGAAATACACAAGCTTGCGAAGAAAGACGGCATCGAAAGCGACGACGAGGTCGATGAAATAATAGAGAAGCTGAAGCGCGAGGGCCTGCTTTTCGAGCCGAGCCCCGGCTATGTGCAGAGGGTCTAAACATAAATCATTTTTAAAACTTTCTTGCAACAATAGAAAACGGTATGATTAATTACAGAAAGTTATCAAGAGAGGTATTCAAGACTTTTTGCAGAAATGAATACAAAAAAGATGCATTCCTGGGAAAAAATAGGGTGCACACGGACATAAAGAGCAGGTTCAAGATAGGTGATGAGAAACTCAGCGAATTTTTGGGCATGTATAAATTTGTAAAAGACGGGGAAGTTTGCTACAGGAATCCTTACAGGTACGAAGAAGCGGTTCTTTCCATGGTCGAAAATCTGATGGGGGGTAATATCAGACCGCCTGCCGGAATAGACTACCTGCCTGATATTCAGATAAAGGAAGGTAGGACGCCTGATGAACTCTCGATGGAGATGAAAAGAAAGTACAACATAAACATATCTCCCGCGCAAATCCGTTCTGTTATCAAGAAATCGAGCTCCAAAAGGATAAGGGAGGGCGCTGCCGGGTATTTCTACATAAGTCCTGAGTGAAAGGCAACACTGAACACGATGGTATTAAAAAATTTAGCATCAATTATTTGTCAAGAGATGTATGTGTAAATCTACGCCTAACATCGGCAAGGCCATGCAGGAAGAAAACAGAAAAATGATATACGAACCTAGATTTTTACCCGGTCTTGATTTATACGGTTTCAGCTTTGGTGATTTTAGCCTGAGGGATGGCTACGCAAATTTCAGAATGGAGGATATCGATACATCAACCAAATTTACGAGAAGAATAGGCCTAAAAATCCCCATAGTCGGCGCACCGATGGACACTGTCACGGAGGCTGACATGGCAATCAGACTCGCCCTTGAAGGCGGGATCGGGATCATACATTATAACTTCAAGGATCTTGGCAGAATTATCAAAGAACTCGAGAGGGTTAAAAGGTTCGAGGCCGGCTTTGTCGAGTACCCCATAACACTTTCTCCGCATAGCCTTATCGATGAAGCCGCAAAGATCATGGGGAAAAGGAATATCTCCTACATACCCGTAACAAAAGACGGGAAACCCAACGGCAAACTTGTTGGGATGCTCACTAAGTACGATTATTCAAGACTGAAACATCATGAAATGAAAGTTGGAAATAGAATGACCAAACTTGCAGGTGTAACTAGAGTAAAATGGTCCGAGATGCCTGAAAGTCCCGAAGAAAAGCTTAGATATGCAAATAATGCCCTGCTCGACAGTCATAAAGGAATTCTTCCAGTCGTGGATGACAAGGGGCATCTCATGTATATTGTCACAAGATCTGACATTGAAAAAAATGAGCGGTATCCGCTTGCTGCCAAGGACAATAAAAAAAGGCTAAGATGCGGCATATCGGTGGCGGCAAAAGACGAATACATAGACATAGCCAAGGATGCCATAAAAAAAGGCGCGGACGTCATAGTTATTGACACAGCAAAGGGCAACGCAGAATATGCCCTGAAATTTTTAAGATGCCTTAAGGAATTGTCCGATGACGTGGATGTGATAGGAGGAACTGTTTCCACTGCGGAGGGTACAATAAATCTTATCAGAGCAGGCTCGGATGCGATAAGGGTCAATGGATCATCCGGCTCCACCTGCATAACGGAGATAATGACAGGTGTCGGCATCCCGCAGGGAACAGCAATACTTGATTGTGTGCAGGCTGCCAGACGTTATGCTAAAGAGAAAGGAGAAGAACCAGTTCCTATAATAGCTGATGGTGCCATGGAAAAGCCGGGAGATCTCACAAAGGCAGAAGTACTTGGTGCAAGCTCATTGATGTCAGGCCGCATGATTGCTGGTTGCAACGAAGCGCCTGGCTGGAAAATCGAGCCGGGCACAAACAGGAGATTCAAAGAATACAGGGGCATGGGATCGGTGGAGGCAATGGGATTGAGAAGCCATCTGAGATATGGAGCCTCCAAGGTTCCGGAGGGCATTAAAGGGGAAGTTGAACCGACGGGAGGCGTCCATGAATGGGTCGGTGAATACTTGATGGAAGCTAATAAAAAGGGAATGTTCAAAGCAGGTGCACGGACAATTCAAGAACTTTGGGAAGTTACGATCGGCCCCAGAATTAAGGAAGAAGCAGGTGTTCATGGCATTAGTTCTTATGTACGAGTAAAGGGGATGCAATAGGTTATACTATGACCAACTTAGTTGTGGTGGGTTCGCAGTGGGGCGACGAGGGCAAGGGTAAGATAGTTGACATGCTCGCCCACCAATATGATGTTGTTGCAAGATACAACGGGGGGCATAACGCCGGTCACACTGTTAAAGTGGGGGATGAGGTATACAAACTGCATCACATACCATCCGGGATAATTTCCGGCAAGGTGTGCGTGGTCGGCAACGGCGTCCTAGTTGACCCCAGAATCTTTTTTGACGAGATAGACGGCTTGGAAAAAAGAGGAGTCAGCACGGATAATTTGTACGTAAGTTCAAGGGCGCATGTCATTCTCCCCTACCATCAGAAGCTTGATGCCATAACCGGAGGCAAGGTAGGCACGACAGGAAGAGGCATAGGACCTGCATATGCGGATAAGATGTGCAGAACGGGAATAAGGGTTGAAGACCTGCTTCTCGGGGAGGATGAATTGTTTGGAAAGATAGATGATGCTCTTGAAGATAAAAATTTCCTCATGGAAAAAAAGTACGGTCTTGCGCCCCTTGACCCACGGGAAATCGCAAAGGAATACGCAGAATACGGCAAGAGGCTGAGAAAGCATGTTAAAGATACGGCAAAACTGCTTACAGGATGCATGAAAAAAGGCTCCAATATTATATTCGAAGGCGCCCAGGGGACGCTGCTTGACATAGACCATGGCACATACCCATTCGTAACTTCTTCGAACTCGACTGCCGGAGGCGCGTGCACCGGCTGCGGTATAGGACCGCGCAAAATAGATCAGGTCATCGGTGTTGCAAAGGCTTATGTGACAAGGGTTGGCAACGGCCCTTTCCCGACAGAGAGGTTCGATGAATGGGCAGAGGAAATTTCAAAAGATGGGGTTGAAATAGGAACGACCACAGGAAGAAAGAGAAGGGTAGGCGAACCTGATTTTGCCATTTTGGAATATGCTAGGGATATAAATTCTGTTGACCATTGGGCTGTCACTAAACTAGACGTACTCGGCGGCAAGCAATTCAGAGTTGCCGTCGAGCACGCAAGAGAAGGTTATGCGGCAAGGCCAAAGTACGGCGAACGGGTTTTTGGCTGGGAAAAGATAGGCGAGGAACAAAAAAGTAAAATAATAAGAGACGGCTTTGACGCAATGCCTGAAGGGATGAAAGAGTATTTGATTGAAACAGCCAGATTCACGGGGGTGCCTGTCGAAATAGCCTCCATAGGCGCGGGAAGGGAAGAAACCGTGACAAAGAACGTCCTGGAAAGGACTTCCGCCTGCCTTTAAAAAACTTTTTATGCTATTTATCTGCCATGGGCATCGAAATACTTTACAACAGCCTGTTTAACAGACGAGGCTACAGAAGCGTGCTTGGCATGACTTTGGAAGCCCTGCAGAGATATGACCACAGAGAGGTTGCGAGGCTTTCTGACATTCTGCTGAGAAGCGAATTCAAAAGAAGCGTAATACCCGATTTGCAGGAGAAGCTTTTGGAAGCGCAAAGGCACGGGGATATTGAAAAAAAGGAAACGTGCGACAGGCTGCTAAAAATATACGCCAACCAGCTTTTTGAGACGGATCCCGAATACGCGGCAAGGCTCAGCAGAATGAGGGCCATAAGAAGGCACACGGAGCAGGCGCTCGCCTTGCCGGGCCGCTGAACCAATTTATATTTACACAGCCAATATTTTCTTATGAACTGCCCCAAATGCGATGGCGGAGCCTACGTCTCGGAAGAGGAAGTAGTAAACGTGCTGGAAAGCATAACGCCGGTGAGGGTAATAATGAAGATCACCTACATCTGCAAGTCATGCGGCGAGAGATTCTCAAGGGTTTTATTCGAGGACGTGGAAACTAGGAAAAAGGCAGAAGAGAAGGGAATCAGGACAAGGGCGTGGAAGCCTGCCCCGGGCATGCCGACCAGCGAATTCGCGGCCGGAGGACCGCTCATCACGAAGGACAAAGAGAAGGAAACGGCGGACAGGCTGAAGTTCCTGGACGAACTTTAAGCCGGCGAAACAAGTTCTGACCCCCTTCCAAAGAATTTTCAGAGAAGCGTGTCTTTTTCAAATTACGCGACCTTTATGTCTATGCAGAATTTGAGGACCTTCGGAGCGTATTCGGAAACCTTTTGTATCTTTACGGCCTTTATTTTTCTCTTTTCGATCTGAAGATCGATGTTCACGATTTCCTTTATCGTCTCCAGCGCCTCCTCGGCCGACCAGAAATAATAGTGTATCATCCCGCCTTTCTTCTTCAGGCACCTGGCCGCGAGCTTGAGATATTCATACGCGCCCTTCGGCAGGGGCATGATGACCCTGTCGCATTCGCCGAAGTATTTTTCGCACTCGGTTTCGACGTCGCCAAGTATGGGGATTATTTTGCTGCCCAGCTTGTTGATTCTTATGTTCTCGATCATGTATTTGTAGGCGTCGGGGTTTATCTCGACCGCGTAGATTTTCTTGACCTTCGGCTGGCTTTTGGCGATGGCAATGGCATAAGGTCCTGCGCCGGCGAACATCACCATCACAGTTTCATCGGCTTTGACCTGCCTGGCGATTCTCTGGCGTTCGTTAGCCTCTCTCGGCGAAAAATAGACCTTTCTCACGTCCAAGCGGATGCGATAGCCGTGCTCTTTGTGCTCGGTTTCCTTTTCCTCGCCGTAAAGCAGTTCGAGCTCGCGCAGGCGATACGAACCCTGCCTCTCGCTGCCCTTCTTGTAAACTGTCTTGACGTTGGGATATATCTCAAGAAGCGCGTCTACGATGTCCATCTGCCTATGTTTGAGCTCGTCGGGAATATCTAGTATCGCGACGTTGCCTATTATATCAAAAGAAC
>CAYGVQ010000059.1:0-5226 GCA_964353515.1 uncultured archaeon | reverse complement strand
CAATCGTCTACCCGCTCGTCTCGAAGGACACCGCACGCGTGAGGAACATCGTGACAGCGGAGCACACGCAAGACGATCTCGCATTTGCGCTTGACATCTACAAGAAGGTCGGCAAGGAAATGAAGCTCATTTAAAATTAACTTGGTCCCCAGACGCCACCCAGCTTCATTAATCGGGTATATGCAAAAATCAGTGTTTAAAGCTTCTCTGTCCAGTGAATACCATTGCAACGTCCGCTTCATTACATGCAGCTATGACTTCTTCGTCTTTGATCGAACCGCCAGGCTGTATGATTGCCTTTGCTCCGTATTTTATGCCAACATCAACGCCGTCCCTGAAAGGAAAGAAGGCATCGGATATCATGCATGAGCCTTCAAGAATCCTTTTAACTTCTTCACTGCCCATGATTTCTAACTGCCGTTCTTCTGGAAGTAAATTATATGGCGTTTTTGTTCTTTCCCATGCAAGCCTGTCTGCATATTTTTCAAGAGCTTTTGCAGCCACTATTTTGGCCACACCAACCCTGTCTTGTTCTCCGTTCCCTATGCCCAGAGTAGTGTCATCTCTCACGTATATCACGGAATTCGATGTCACGCCGGCCTCGACCAACCACCCGAAAAGCAAATCATTGTATTCCCGTTCGGTGGGTTTTCTTTTTGTGACAACCATCAAATCCTCCTTGGTCCTAGCTTTCGGGACATAGGGAAACTGGACTATCTGGCCGCCGTCGATGAGCGTCTTGAATTCAGGATACATTACGCCATCCCATTCCTGCAGCCTTTCTATGTTTCTGATTCTCATGATCCTCAAATTCTTCTTTTTGGACAAAATGTCCATAACGCCTTCTTCGAATTCCGGAGCCAACAGAACTTCGGAGTAATTTGGCGCAATCGCTTCAGCGGTTTCCAGGTCAACCGGCCTGTTAAGGGTTATCGCTCCGCCGAATGCGGCCACCCTGTCGGCCATGTTGGCTTCACGGTAGGCTTCCGCGATCTTGTCCCTTCTCGCAACGCCGCATGGGTTGTTGTGCTTGACAATGACAGTGGTAGGCTTGTCTTGGAAATATCTCAGTATGTTGAGCGAGTTGTCGGCGTCTGTCAGGTTTATCTTGCCCGGATGTTTTCCTGATTGGAGCAGTTCTGCGTCGGAGACGAGCCATTTCCCAGGTTCGAGCGTAACCACATCACCAAGAACAAGATTGCCATTGACAGGCCTGTATAATGCTGCCGGCTGGCCAGGATTCTCCCCGTACCTCAGCCCTTTCTTTCCCTCGCCTTCGATATTCCATGTGACTTTTTCATAGACGATAGTTTGACTACGTGGACCGCAAACATAAGGAGCAACAAATCTTATTTCCATCACAGGAGGGAAAGGGTCTTCGATGATTGTACTGTATATTTTTTTCAGATCCTTTATACCGGTCATAAAATCATCTGTTGTGCAGATTTCTTACCGCAAGGTCCCACCTTTGCGTGTCCGGGTTCCAGACGGCGGCCGCTGAGCAGACCACGAAGTTTTGATCAATCAAATCGTAGATATCATCGGCTAGTTCCTGTGGGTTTGAGATAGATTTGCTAATAATATGCCCAAAGGGGATATCTAATCTATCAGGTATGATTATTTCACTTTTATTTAGAGGATTAGCTGCGTAAGTGGAAACATAACTAATTTTTCTAGAACCAGCATTGACAGTGTTTAGACCATAATTCGTAACTATGCCAAGAGCAGCACGCCCCTCTTCGTCAATAATTCCGGCTATCCTGGGCGTTCTGAATTTATCAGGCTCCGCTCCTTTCTGGTCCACGAAACCATGCGCAATCGCCAAGGGGAAATCCAATTCGCGCTCTTCTTTCTCAATTTCTTGGAGCATGAGTTCTATCGGATCCGTTTGCTTGCCATTGGAAATCACTGCCCTGCGCTTGCCATTGTTGATTTTTATGGCGTTGTAAAAAAGCAGGTCGCGCTGCGCTTCCTGTTGAGGGCTCAGCTCTCCGTAAGGCCCTATTTTCACCGAGGGAAATTCGCCTTCAGCGATTTCGGCGATTCTCATCCTGCTTCCCTCGGAGCGGCCAGAAACAGCATAAATGCCGCAAGGCCTTTCATTTTTTGTCAGGCCGACCCCGACCACCCTGCCCAGATAAGCCATTTTCATTTTTTGGCGGGAAATTATTTAAGGGTATATTGAACCAGAATTGTTTTTTATATCACTCTGAGAATATTTTATCTACAAAGGGCCGGTGGTCTAGCGGTTATGTGACTTCGGTCTAGCAAACGTCGCGCTTACAACGCGAAGGTCGCAGGTTCGATCCCTGCCCGGCCCATCAGATTCAAAAAATAAACGTGAGGGGTGATGTCATGACGAAAATTCTTGTCACTGGAGCGACGGGCCAGATAGGCACGGAACTAGTGCCTGAGCTCAGGAAAAAATACGGCAATTCCAGCGTTATCGCCACCGGCCACAGGAGGATGCCGGAGGAAGCGTTCATAAAATCTGGGCCTTTCGAAATTCTTGACGCGGCCAATAAGGAAGCTCTACGCGAGGTCATAGAAAAATACCAGATAGATACGGTTTACCATCTCGTCTCCCTGCTTTCCGCGGCGGGGGAGAAGAATCCTGATCTTGCATGGAACGTCAACATGGTCTCGCTGAAAAACGTCTTGGACCTAGCGAAAGAATACAAGATGAAGAGAGTATTCTGGCCAAGCTCCATCGCGGCTTTCGGCCCGACCACGCCCAGGGACAGGACGCCTCAGCTGACAATCCTGGAGCCCAACACGATGTATGGCGTGACGAAAGTCGCAGGAGAGCTGCTGTGCAACTACTATTTCAAGAAATATAACGTCGATGTCAGGAGCCTGCGCTACCCGGGCATAATAAGCTACAAGGCATTGCCCGGCGGCGGGACGACCGATTACGCGGTCGAAATATTCTACGAGGCGCTGAAAAATAAGCGATACAAATGCTATCTGCGCGAGGACTCAACGCTGCCCATGATGTACATGTCTGACGCGCTTAAAGCGACGATGGACATCATGGAAACCAGTAGTTCGAAAATAAAAGTGCGCACGAGCTACAACCTCGCAGCTATCAGCTTCTCTCCGAAAGAAATCGCTGCCGAAATAAGGAAGCACATCCCAGAGTTCGGATGCACCTACGAACCGGATTTCCGCCAGGCCATCGCGGATTCGTGGCCGAAGATTATCGATGATTCCGCCGCCCGCAGGGACTGGGGCTGGAAGCACGAATACGACCTGAAGCACATAACCCGGGATATGCTGGAGAAGCTGGGCGAGAGGCTGGGTGCCAGCTCTTAATTCAATCTTCTCCGGGCGCAAGCCTTTTTAAATTTAAATACAATTCTGTAATACTCTCACTGCAAACAGAGGTATCTAGCTTGATGGGGTTCCTATGGCAAAGGGCAAACAAAACCGCGAGGAAATGATGGAGAAGTTCAACGAGTTCCTGGACAAGTTCTACAAGAAAGACCTTGCCAAGGCTTCCAACGACGGCAAGCCGCTTATTGTGGACTTCAACAACGTTGACAAGTTCAATGCAGACCTTTCTGACATGCTTATAAATAACCCCAACGCTTTCATGGAGATGACCAGCGAGGCGCTGGGCCAGATGGAACTCCCGAACCCTGTGAAGCTCAGGTTCCAGCTCAGCGAACCGCTCAACATACGCGACCTGCGCTCGAGGCACATAGGCAAGTTCATCTGCATCGAGGGCATAGTAAGGCGCTCCAGCGAGATAAGGCCGGAGATAATAGAAACCACGTGGCAGTGCCCGGACTGCGGCGAGATCTTCCAGCAGCCGAGGAAGGCGAATTTCATCTCCGAGCCGTATCAGTGCCCCAAATGCAGGAACAAGAACGGCCTAAAACAGATTGACAAAAAAATGATAGACACGCGATGGGTAACTATAGACGAGCCCTTCGAGCTGACAGAAGGCGAAAAACCCTCGCAGCTTAATATTTTCCTTACAGAGGACCTGGTCTCGCCGGATGGCAGGCGCATGACCGACCCGGGAAACCGCATAAGGATAAGCGGCGTCCTGCGCGAGATGCCCAAAGGGAAGTCGATGGTCAAGCTTGATTTTTACCTTGACGCTAACCACGTCGAGCCGACCGAGATTGGCTGGAAGCATCTGGAGGTAACGAAGGAAGATGAGAAGAAGATAAAGGAAACCTCAAAAGACCCGCTCATTTACGATAAGTTGGTCGATTCGATCGCGCCTTCGCTCTACGGCATGCGCGAAATAAAGGAGTCCATCCTTCTCCAGATGTTCGGCGGCGTGCCGAGGACGCTGAAAGACGGAACGAAGTTCAGGGGGGACATACATCTCCTGCTTATAGGCGATCCGTCCTCAGGTAAATCGCAGCTCATGAAGCTCATATCGCAGATCGTGCCGCGTGGTAAATACGTTTCAGGTAAAGGTGTGACGGGCGCAGGTCTGACAGCGACTGTGGTGAAGGACGAGCAGTTCATGGGCGGATGGGTCCTCGAGGCAGGCGCCCTGGTTCTGACTAACGGCGGCCTGCTCGCCGTGGATGAGTTCGAGAAGATGTCGATGGATGACCAGGTGGCAATGCACGAGGCGCTCGAACAGGGAACGATATCCATCGCGAAAGCATCGATAGTCGCAACGCTGCCGGCGCAGACCTCCGTCCTCGCAGGCGGAAACCCCAAGTTCTCGAGGTTCGACCCTTACATGCCCATCGCGAAGCAGATAAACATCCCGGACACGCTGCTCAGCCGTTTCGACCTCAAGTTCGCCCTGCGCGACGTGCCGGACAGCGAGATGGACAAAAAAATAGTCGACCACGTCCTCAAGTCGAGGGAGCATGATTTCGAGCTCAGCAAGCCCCTCATCGACTCGATATTCATAAGGAAATACGTCGCCTACTGCAGAAAAAACTGCATCCCCGTCCTCACTTCCGAGGCGGGCAAAACCCTGAGGAAGTTCTACATAAACATGAGGAAGCGCGCTGAAGAGCGCGGCGGGGGCGGGCCGATACCCATCACGCTCCGTCAGTTCGAGGCGCTCATCCGTCTTTCTGAGGCTTCGGCGAGGATCCAGCTGAGCGACGAGATCCGCAGGGAAGACGCGCAGAGGGCGATGAGACTCATGCGCTTCTCGCTTGAGCAGCTGGGTCTGGACACGAGGACCGGTGAAATCGATATCGACAGGGCGGAAGGGGCGACGACGACGTCGAGCGACAGGTC
>CAYGVQ010000058.1:0-5234 GCA_964353515.1 uncultured archaeon | reverse complement strand
TCCGTTCCTTCAGCTCGAAGCCCGCATGGTCGGAGCCAATCGCTATCTTCATGCTTAATTCTATCCTTTGCTGCTATAAAAATCTGCTCAGGGCAGCCTTATCCATGGGCTTTTCTTCACCCAGGGACTTTTAGGCGAGTCTGACAGGTAATCAAAATATTCCGAGGCTGATTTCCTTAGCATTATATGATGATTTCTTTCGTAAAGCACAGGCACACCTTCAAATTGGATTCTATACTCTTCGCATAGAATTCTGAAGCTCCATCCATAATAATCGCTGTTGCCAATTGAACTGAATTCCGCGCCCACTTCTATTTTTTCAGTTCCTGATCCGAGTGCAACGTACGGCCTGTGGACAAATTTCCCCCTTTCGGGGCTGTATTCGAACCTTAACTTCACGGGAATTCTGACCCTGCTGTTTCCTCTCAGACCAATCGCCTCAGTGTATTTTATTTGAAAAGAAAATTTTAAATATGATGCCCCCTCGGGCTTTTTATCCTTGTATTTAAATAGCAAAGCCAATTGTCTAAAATGGTCAAAATCGCGCCCTCGATCCTTGCGGCAGATTTCTCCTGCTTAGCCAAGGAAATCGACAAGGTCAGGGAGGCGGAATGGCTGCACATCGACGTCATGGACGGCCGCTTCGTGCCCAACATAACGATAGGCCCGGCGGTCGTGAAGGCGCTGCGAAAAATAACGCAGCAGTTCCTCGACGTCCACCTCATGATAGAGCATCCGGAGAGGCATGTCGCGGCCTTTGCAGCCGCCGGCGCGGACCTGATAACGCTTCATGCCGAGGCCTGCAAGAAGCCCGCAGAAGCGATAGCGCTGATAAAAAAGCACGGCTGCAGGGCGGGGATCTCGATAAGGCCGGCGACCGGCGTGGCCTCGATAGAAAAGCTTCTCGGCGGGGTTGATGTCGTGCTGGTCATGACAGTCGAGCCCGGCTTCGGCGGCCAGAAGTTCATGCCTGATGTTATTCCCAAGATAAGAAGGCTGAAGGAGCTTGCGCGCAGGAGAAAGCTGGCGTTCGAAATAGAAGCCGACGGCGGCATAAACGCGGACAACTGCGGCGACGTCGCTGGCGCCGGCGCTTCTGTCCTGGTCGCGGGGTCGGCGATATTCGGCAGCGAAAACCCTGCGAAAGCGCTCGAGGAGATGAAATACAGGGCAAACAAGGTTTTAAATAAATGATAGGAAGTAAGATATCTGATATGCTGAAGTGATGGCATGAAAATATACGTTGATTCGGCGGACATCGAAGAGATAGCCAGGGCGAAGGAATACGGCCTGTGCGATGGCGTTACGACGAATCCCTCGCTCATAAAAAAGGCAGTCGAAAAAATGAAGGCCGGAGGGAAAACGATAGACATGGAAGGCTACATAAGGATGATATGCGAGACCGCCGGCAAGGGCAATCCCGTCAGCCTGGAGGTCATGAGCCTTAAGGCTGAAGACATGGCCAGGGAGGCCGAGAGCCTCTACAAGAAGTTCAACCACGTTGCCAGCAATGTTGTCATAAAGATTCCGGTGAGCACTTCGGGGAAGGAAGGGGAGCCGTACTACGAAGGCCTGAAGGCCATAAGCATGCTCAGCAGGAAGCACATTCCCACCAACGCTACGCTTGTCATGACGCCGGAGCAGGCGCTGCTCGCGGGCAAGGCAGGCGCGGATTATGTCAGCCCTTTCGCGGGAAGGATTGACGATTACATAAGGAAGAGAATGGGCATAACCCCTTCAGGCAAGGGCGATTACTTCCCCGCGGAAGGTCTTATGAGCGACGGCAAGGTCGCTTCAGACAACGGCATCGCGAGCGGGGTCGACCTGGTTTGCAGGACGAAGCGCATATTCGAAAACTACGGCATCAAGACCAAGATAATCGCCGCCTCCCTACGCAACGCCAGGCAGGTGAGGGAGATCGCGGAGATCGGGATTGAAATAGCTACCATTCCCTTCGAGGTGATAGACCACATGGTAAAGCACCCGAAAACCTCCGAGGGCGTCGTCAAGTTCTCGGAAGACATCGTGCAGGAGTACAGAAAACTTTTCGAATAAATAACGGGGTTCGGTTTCAATGGATGTTTCGATAATAGGAACTGGTTATGTGGGCCTTTCAACGGGCGTGGGCTTCGCCGTCCGCGGCAACAGCGTAATCTGCGTTGACATCGACAGGCAGAAAGTCGAGCAGATAAACCGGGGCGTTTCGCCCATATACGAGCCGCTGCTGGAAGACTGCCTGAAAAAGGTTCTGAAGGACGGGAAATTCACCGCGACCGCCGACCTGAAAGGGGCGATCTCGAAGACGAGCGTCAGCTTCATTTCTGTCGGGACGCCGTCCCGCGGGGACGGCTCGATCGACCTGAAATACATAAGCGACGTCTCAAAGCAGATAGGCGAAGTTTTGAAAAGGAAGGGAGCGTATCATGTTGTTGTCGTCAAGTCGACCGTGGTGCCCGGAACCACCGAAGACGTTGTTCTAAAAAATATCGAAAAGGCGTCAGGCAAAAAGGCAGGCAGGGATTTCGGGGTTTGTGTGAATCCGGAGTTCCTGCGCGAGGGGAAGGCGCTTGAGGATTTCCTGAAGCCTGACAGGATCGTCATAGGCGAGACGGACAGGAAGGCCGGAGACGTTATCGAAAAGCTGTACAGGAATTTCAGCGCCCCTGTTTTCAGGACGAACGTCAGGACCGCGGAAATGATAAAGTACGCGAGCAACGCCTTCCTCGCGACGAAGATATCATACGTCAATGAGATGGGCAACATCTGCAAGCGCCTCGGCATCGACGTCAACGAGGTCATGAAAGGCGTGGGCATGGACAGCAGGATTTCGCCGCATTTCCTGAACGCCGGCTGCGGCTATGGAGGGTCATGTTTTCCTAAAGATGTCGAAGCCCTGATTCACAGGGCGAAAGAGCTAGGGTACGAACCGCAGCTGCTGGAAGAGGTGCAGGAGCTGAACAGGCGGCAGAAGGCAAGGCTTGTCGAGCAGCTGGAGCAAAAAATCGGCAGCGTAAAAAACAAGACCATCTGCGTGCTAGGCCTCGCGTTCAAGCCGGATTCCGACGACATACGGGAAGCGTCATCGATCGCGATAATCTCAAAGCTCCTTGAGAAGGGCGCGAGGGTCAAAGCGTACGACCCGCAGGCGAGCGGGCACATGAGGAAGCTTTTCCCGAAAATCGAGTATGCGAAGAGCGCGAAAGACGCGCTCAGCGGGAGCGACGCGTGCCTTGTCGTGACCGAATGGGGCGAGTTCAAGAAGCTGACGGACGATGATTTCAGAAAAATGAAAAACAAGGTCATCCTTGAAGGGCGAAGAATTCTTGACAGGAACAGGGTAAAGGATTTTGATGGCATCTGCTGGTGAACCTGAGGTAATTTTCAACCGGGGATATTTTATAGCGGTTTCACAAAGTATAATTGAATGAAGAGGGTGAAGGTATCGGCAATCTTTCTTGCGGCTTTTTTTAGCCTAGTTCTTATGCCGTTTTCAGATGCTGCGACTATCAACGCTGCTTCCTGTTCATATCAGGATGTGCAGGCAGCCGTAACTGCTTCGCAGAGCGGAGATACTGTGCTCGTTCCTGCAGGCAGCTGCACGTGGTCCAGCCAGCTTGTCATAACGAAAGGCATCTATCTTATAGGGGCAGGGATTGGCAACACGATAATAAGAGGGGACATAACCAACCAAAATGGCGGAATAATTTCATACGAACCGGCATCCCCGGTCTTGAATGAGCAGTTTCGAGTAACAGGATTTACGCTTGATGCAGCCAACAAATCCAACGGTATATGGGTTGCAAATCCTTCCACGACCATAAATAATCAGATAAGAATAGACCACAATAAAATAATTAATCCCGGAGGAGTAAGTGCGGGCAGAGCTATCTATGCTATTGGCACTGTTTATGGAGTCATTGACAACAATGTCTTTGAATTATATGGTCCAGGCTCCATTGCTTTCGAGCCCCTTGGTTTAAACGATGAATCATGGGAACATTTGTCCCGCGATTTTGGCAATCGCAACAACATGTATTTTGAGGACAACACAGTCATGGCCCACGATGCATTTCACGCCACAGGTCATGGAGGAAGATATGTGCTCAGATATAATAATTATTCTGGCTCTTCCCAGACCATGAGCGGTTTTTATCCCATCTTTGATATGCATGGAAATCAGCCAGGCCAGCTATATTCGACAATGGTGGGTGAAATCTATGGTAATAAGATCAACCTTGGGACGCTAAACGGTGATTTGCTTGATCAAAGGGGTGGGCAAGCACTTGTTTTCTATAATAAGATTATGACGACCGGAAGCATTTATGCTCAACTCAGGGAGGAATACAATGACAGCATTGATGGGGCTAATTATGTTCAGCACGTTACAAACTCATACTATTGGAACAATAGAGTAAATGGCATCTCTCTTTTTGGTACTGGTGTCCCAACCGAACATGCTGGAACTGCGACCGGCGGAGGTAAAAACTATATAGACATTACAGGGTTCTTCACAACGAGCGATACCAGATACGGTGTAGTGATTTACGGAGGAACTGGAGCAGGGCAGGCAAGACGCGTCATCAATGCAACCCCAACTAGGTTAACAGCTGAGATTAACTGGACAATAATTCCTGACAACACATCACAATACCGCGTCGTCTATGATTGCTGCGATGCTTTGCATGAAAACTCAGAGTATTACAATCACAACACATCCTTTGACGGAACCGCGGGAGTGGGCTGCGGACCACCAGCTTCGCGACCTTTGACTTGCACGCCGGAAGTAGCATACTGGGCAACTGACCAGTCATGCTCATCAGTGGCTGATGCCAATGTGGGAACCAATTCAGCCGCTCCCTTGTCTGGAACACTTTACAAATGCACAGCCCCAAATACTTGGACAGCATATTACACCCTATACACCTATCCCCATCCTCTGAGAACTGATTGTGTTAATTATCCGGGATTGTGCGACTCAAGCGCTGCAACCATTACAGTCGGCCCTGATAATTGTTCTGCAGCTGCGGTTAATGCAGCTATTGCTGAAGCCAGCGAAGGGGGCACGATCCAGCTCACTTGCACCGGAACCGTCACTTGGGATTCGCAGGTTAATTTGAATGGGGGCAAAATCCTGAAAGGGCCGGGTATCAAGTCTCAGGATCCGGACATGAATGGCACCTGGCCTCTTGTAATAAACTCAACTGCAAGCGGAATAATTATAGATATAACCAATG
>CAYGVQ010000057.1:0-5325 GCA_964353515.1 uncultured archaeon | reverse complement strand
TCTTGAATTCATGAATGAAAAATATCCTGATGTTGTAGATAGAGAAGAACTTTACAAACTCTTCGGAAAAGAGATAATTAATACCATGAGAGTAGAAGGATTATTACAATTTTTCATTGATTCTGATAGAAGGACTGTTATGTTTTTAACACAAACAGGTTTTACATTTTTAATTCAACAATCAATAAATGAAAACACTGAAAAATTAAATGGAAGTGTAAATGATTTAGAAGAATCATCGAAAAGAATGGAAATTTTGACCAAATATCTCATTGCCTTAACTATCGGTTTACTGTTATACACTTTTATTTTGATTTTGAGGGGCTGATTGGTGGATTTTGGCTGCCTCCCTGACTTTTTAGGCAGAATCCCGACTTTTTGTGCAGGAGCCACTTGTTGGGCAAAGCCCGACCCCCCGAAAGCTTTATATACCCCTAAGCCAATAAATATGTAAAATTAACTATTAAATAGTAACAAATTAATATAAGAGGGTTGTCGGAGGTGCAAAATATGCTAATAAAAGTGCCAAAAAAAGCTGCGGAGTATCTAGCCCTTGCAGGACTTGGTGCTGCATTCGCCGCAGGAGCTGTGTATATTGATTATAGCCGTCATCTTGATAATGAGCTCAGATACGCAAAAGCCAATGTGATGAGAGTGCCGAACACAAGCGGCGCGGGCTGGCGTAATTTTGACTTTGAAGGCGGCGGTAGTGCTGATGACTGGGCTCTGCACCAGTATAAGTTAAAGGAACTTAACGGGGGCAAGGATATCACCAAGCTTAAACCTGGCGAACCTATTCTTCTGTTCGACCTGCCTGATCCCAAGACAGGAAAACCCGACGGAAAAGTTTTGCCTGACAGTTACGGCAAATAAAAACTTACTGGAGTGATGAATATGGCATATAAAATGCATAAAGGCGCTCTGATCCTGGCAAAATATTCACCGGATAGTCCTATGTATGTAGGTTTCTTGCTCCCCACAGCAGAAGCGGAACCAGTTATCAATCCTGCCAAAGAAGCACTTATGGATGTCTATACAAATACGAACCTGCGAAGGCTCAAGAGCGAGATTACAAAAGTTGGCAAAAGACTCGCGAAAGAAGACGGAGTGTCATTTATTCCGAATTTTTAATTTTTATTGTTTGAACTTTATTTCTCCAGCTCGAAGCTCGCCTCGCCGTGCTTGTTGAAGTCTTTGACGATCTCCTCGCCGATGGCGCGGACTTTGTTTTCGACTTCCCTGTAATTTTTTCCCTGTCCCACCAGCACGTAGTTCGGCGCTGAGATGTATTGAATTTCAAGGCCCTGCTTCTTCGCCTTCAGCAGCGCCTTCCTTATCAGCTCGACGCCTTCCGGGTCGTGCGTCATCAGCTTCAGGCGGCCTTTTACAATGAACGTTTTTTCAGCGTAATTTTTCCGCGCGGTGTCGACTATCGCCTCGATCCATTTGTCAGGCAGGCCCTTGCTTTTCAGCAGCTCTGGCGTCTTCAGCGACATCTCGAAAAGCTTGGTGAAGGAGCCGAATTCCTCGATTACGCGGTCGCCGATCTCATGCTTGGTCTGTTCAAGCGTCTTGTCCAGGCTCTTGCCTGCCATCTCGAGCAGCTTCTCGCTGCGCTTCTCGCGCTTGAATTCGTTGAGCTTGCGGACCGTGTCTTCCCTGTGGACGCGCTTCAGCGACAGAGAAACGCCTTCCGGCCTCGCCTCAAGGACGCGGCAGACCACGTACTGGTTCTCCTTTATGAAATCGCGTATGTCCCTGACCCAGCGGGAAGCGACCTCGGAAACGTGGATTAAGCCGGTCGTCTCGTATTCAAGAATTTGAGCTATTGCAGAGTGAGGGTTGATTCTGATTATCCTGCAGACAACAAGTTCGCCGTCCTTCGGCAGTCTTTCCTTCATCTCAGACCTCTGTGGCGCTCTCGCTGTTTATGACCGCCTTCCCGCCCGTAGGCCTGGCCAGCACTTCGCCGCAAACAAGGCATTTCACAACCCTCGCGGCCCTTTCGAATATAACCTGCTCGTTCTTGCATTTCTCGCACTTCACCCGCAGGAATTTTGAAACCATAAAATCCGCCTCAGTCTTTCTTTTCATGCTCCTTCTTGTGCGCTTCGTGATGTTCGTGTTCTTTATGACCCTCATGCCCGGCTTCCTTGTGCTCCGCATGGCCTTCGTGCTTCGCTCCCTCGTGTTCCTTGTGCGCCTCATGATGTTTCTCGTGCGCTTCCTTGTGTTCCCCTTTATGCTCGGCTTTGTGTTCTTTCGCTTCCTCATGCTTCTTTTCGTGCACCTCTTCCTTCTTGTGTTCCTCCTTTTTAGGAGCTTCTGCAGGCGCTTTAGCCGCGGCTTCGGCTTTCGCGCCCTTCTTTTTCTCCGCCCTTTTCTGGATAACTTCAAGGTTTCTCCTGGGCATGTCCTCTTTTTTCTCGTAAACGAAAACCTTCAGGTTCGATTCGCCCCTGCCCCTTTGCGTGAATATCTTGTCTATCAGTAACAGCGAGCTTTCGACCTTCAGGACCTTCTCCAGGTATGGCAGGATTTCCTCCCTTCGCGGGGTAGGCCTGCCTAGGTGCTCGAATACCGCGCGTACCTCTTCCCTGTTCATCAGCGGATTCTTCTTATGCTCTATTATTTTTACCGACATCATTTCACCCACAGTGCGTACTTGCCCGGCGTGTTTATGCTGAGCAGTTTCGCTAATTCAGACTCGTTCGGATCGTTGACAATGATAACGCCCTTCCACGTTTTCGTGAAGTCCTTGGTGCCGCACGCAGGGCATTTGTCGTCGAACACGAACCTTTTGCACGTCCTGCATACCTTTTCCCTTTCGGCCATGAGCATCACTACTTCTTCTTTTTCTTCTCCGGTTTCTTATCTTCCTTTTTCTCCTCGGTTTTTTCCTCTTCCTCTTTCTTGAACCATTCGAGCGCCCCGAGGCCCGGCTGCCTCGTGGTCAGGCCGATCTTGTACTGGTTCTCGGCCATGGAGACAGATATGATCCTTGCCAGGACGACAGATTTTTCCTTTATCCTTCTTTTAGTTTTCTTGCCCGTGAACATGAGATTTTTGGAGTCGTACGAGACAAAATCGTCCATGAGCTGCGAGACATGCACCATGCCGTCGACCGGGCCCATGCGTATGAAAATGCCGAATTCCGTGACGTCTATGACCTCGCCCTTGACGACTTCGTGCTGTTCGGGGGCGTAGGCCATAACCCTGAAATCGACCGGGCAATACAACGCCCCGTCTCCTGGAAGTATGAGGCACTCGCCTATCTTCTCGACTGACATGACTGCAAGAATGACGCCCAGGCCCTTCTCCATAGAGCCTTCCAGCTTCTCTTCAAGGCTCGCCTTCACCGCCTCCTCCAGCTTCATGCCCAGCTTGTCAGGCGGGATGCGTACCTTGTCGCTCACGTCGAAAATCTTGTACATAGCACCCTCCAGTCAATAATCTAACTGTTAATAAGTTATATTTATAAGATTTTTGTAATTTATAAGCTTCATATTCCTTCAAGCACGCACACGTTCGGTTTATCGAAGGCTTTAAAGTCATCGCTGCAGAACAGTTTTTTCAGGCCGGCGGTGTCGTTTATTGCCAAAAGGTCAAACCTGTCGCCCATGCTGTCCAGAATCCAGTCAGCGCTTTCGTTCGAAACGCCGTAAGACAAGACGACATAACCCTTGAAATGCTCGGACGTGACGAAGTCTTGGTACAACCCTTCCTTTGCCGCGCAGATGGCGCAGGATTCGTTGTGGAAGTATTCTATCAGCGTTTTGCCGTTTCTCAGCACGCTCAATTTCTCTTCCGTTGTCAGCGTTCTGTTGAGCACTTCAGGCATCTCGATCGTAACAGGGCCGGCAGGCCTGTTGTAGAGCACTGCGAAGCCTACAACGCTGCCCAGCATTATGAAACCGATAAATATAGCCATAATTCTTTGCTGCATTATTCTGCCCATATAAGCGCCTTGGTTTTCTTCATACCTTCATGCTGTAACATATCATATATAATAGTAATCGTTTTGCTGTATTGGATATAAATGCTTTTTACCCGCCCGGTCCAGGCCTCCGCAAAGCCTTATAATTTTTGCACCATACTAATTCTATATGGTTTCTCCTGCCAGGCTGTGCATCGTATGCAAGGGCTCGCGCAGGCTCTGCGGCTGGAGGGTCTGCCCTCTGTACTCCAGGATACAGGCCATGCCGCAGATCGAGCTCTCGCTGAAGAAGGACTTCTTCGGGCCTTCGACGTCGGTCTTCGTCGGGCACAATTTCTACCCTGACGTGTACGCCGGGCCGATGGCCGCGATAGACGCGGACAGCGTCAGTACGCTCGACGCACCGCAGACGTGGTTCGGCAAGCCATACGGCGAAATCCTGCGCCTCCGCTCGTTCATGCTGCGCTCGAAATACCGCGAAAACGTTTTTTCGCGTTCGAAATTCATCGAGCATAACCAGGAACTCGCGCTTGCGAGAAAGCCGACCGATGTCGAAATCGTCTTCAAGCACATTCCAAAAATGTCCTTCGAATTCTCCGACATAACGCATCCCATGGGGCCGTCAGGGACCATGGAAAAATTCGCTGTCGTCGGCAACCCCAGGGTCTCGCCGAAGGTTGAGAAGGTGGTGACCGACGAACTTAAAACAACTGACGCGACCTTCGCTTTGTACAGCCAGGGCGTCGACATTTACAAGCTGATTACGATCCTTTCCTCCGGCATTTTCGGGATGCGCGATCGAAGAAAGCTCGTGCCCACACGCTGGAGCATAACAGCGATGCACTCCATGATAGCCGATCAGCTGATAGAGCGCGTAAAGCAATGCCCTTCGGTCAACGAATACATGGTCTTTTCCAGCGAATATCTGGACAACCATTACGAGATCCTGCTCATGCCCGGCAGCTGGGAATACGAGAACTTCGAGTGCTGGTCCCCAGGCTCGTACTGGGCCTATTACCTGAAGCAGCACGAAATCACCGCTGAATACGAGCCCTTCGGCGGCAGAAGCGACTACGCTTCCGAACAGGGCGGCGGCTTCTACGCGAACAGGCTCGGCCTTGCTGAAGGGCTGGAGCGCATGAAGCGCCAGGCGAGATGCGTAATCTTCCGCGAAATCCACCAGGGTTATGCGATCCCCGTCGGCGTGTGGCAGTGCCTCGAGAACACGCGCAACGCCTTCAACCAGCCGCCGGTGAAATTCGCTACCCTGGCCGAAGCGCTGAAGCACATCGGCTCGCGGCTGCAAACGCCTGTCGATGAATACGTCAAGAAAAGCGTTATCCTGCGCCAGAAAAGACTTGGCGACTTCTGAAAACCAAATTTATTTT
>CAYGVQ010000056.1:0-5529 GCA_964353515.1 uncultured archaeon | reverse complement strand
TTGCTGCGCTAACCCCAAAATATGACGTGGAAAGATTTGGCATCGTTGCCAAGGGCTCGCCAAGACACGCGGATATTCTGATAATAGAAGGTCCCGTAAATATCAAGATGAAGGAAAGGCTGCTGACAATTTACCAGCAGATGCCTGACCCGAAATATGTCATAGCGTTTGGCGCTTGTCCGATTTCGAAAGGCGTGTTTTATGACAGCTACAATGTTGTCGGTCCGCTTGACAAAATCATTCCTGTTGATGTCTATGTTCCCGGCTGCCCGCCAAAGCCAGAAGCCCTCATTGAAGCGCTGGTCAAGGTGATGGAGAAGATGTAACATGCACGTGGAAAATTATCTCAAAAAGCTGAAGCCTAGGAAAGAAGGCGAAAATCTCTGGATAAATCTTACCACAAAAAAATTACGTACCACCCTTAAACATCTAAAAGCCATTGGACTGACCAGGATATCTTCGATAACTGGTGTTGATACCGGTAAAAATATTGAGGTGATATATCACTTTATACACAAGAAAAAAAGCGTCAATATAAAAATATATGTCGGTAAAAGGAGGCCTGTTATCGATACCATAACGGATATTTATCCAGGAGCGAATCTTTTTGAAAGAGAATTATACGAAATGTTAGGTCTTCAAATCATAAAGCATCCCAATCTGAAAAAGCTTTTCCTTTCGGGCAATTCACCCCAAAACCCCCTAAGAAAATCTTGACAACTACCTGAAACCAATCGCATAATACGAAACGACTGATGAGTAATCGCCCGTCTCGTCACCGGAATTGCTGTGGCTTATCACTTCTGCGGCTTTAATGCCTAGATGTTTTGCAATGTACATTACCACAGCAATCGGCCCATAGCCGCATACTGATGCATTGTTTTCTTCAAGTGAGCGGAAGAAGCCTGCCGGATTCAGTTGCTTTATTTCATCTACCGCTCTCGTGTCTTTTGAGGCAGCGACCTTTGCTGGCAGGTAATGAGAAAAATCAGAAGAGGCGACCACACCGATGCCTTTCCCTTTTATCTTTTTAGCTATATGTCTGCCTAGACTTTCGCATTTTTTCAAGAATTCTTCTGAATAGTCAACATTGGTTATGCTCAGGGGAACGAATTTGAAACTACCAAATCTGTACTGAAGGAAGGGAAGCTGAACCTCGATCGAATGCTCATGCGCATGCGCAAGGTCATCCTCAACTAGCACCTCACATTTACTTAATAACCCCGCAAGCATGGATTCTATCTCAACCCCGCCCAGAGGCGTTTCCCATGCGCCGGAGCTCATTATGGCGAATTCATTGCCTATAACATTGTGATTTGGGCCCAGAATGATGAAGGTTTTCGAAGCTCTAAGCGAACCTATCGCAAAGGCGGCTGTTTTGCCGGAATACTGATAACCGGCATGTGGCGAAACCACGCAGACGAAATCGCCTTTTTTCACGCCTGCGAAAAGTTTGGACAGATTTTGCTTTAGGGCATCCTTGCCAAATGGGTAGAACATCCCAGCGACGACCGGCTTCCTTGCCATGATTCCTAATTGTTTCCGCTTTTTAAAAATTTATTAGACATGAGACCAAAGGATTACTATGAGAGTTCCAAGCGGCATTGCCGGGCTTGATGAATTAATGGAAGGCGGTTTTGAGGAAGGGAGCATAAATCTTCTTACAGGAAAAACAGGGACAGGAAAATCGATTTTTTCCGCACAGTTCCTCTACAATGGCGCGAGAAAATACAAGGAAAAGGGTCTCTATATAACAACCGGTGACACTATCAAAAACATCAAAAAGCAGTCAACAAAACTAGGATGGGATCTGGAAAATCTCGAAAAGGACGGGGCGCTTAAAATAATAGAGGTCGAACCCTATGACATCGAGAAGCTGCTGGAAAACATGTCAGTGAGCAAGGAAATGGCGCAGGCGAAAAGGATAGTCATAGATTCTCTAAGCATGTTCGAGCTGTATATGCAGGATCCTTACAAGATAAGAAAAAACCTCTTTTCGATTCTGCAGAAATTGAGGGACATGGGCAAAACGGTTCTGGTCGTTGCCGAGGTTCCGGAGGAGAGCAAAAACCTTTCAAGAACGGGCGTTATAGAGTTCATGGTGGACAGCATAATACTGCTGCAGTACCTCGGAATAGCGAAGTACAAGCGATCGCTCATGATAAGAAAGATGCGCCTTACTGACCATTCAACTGAAATACATCCCTTCGAAATAGGGACGAACGGCATAAAGATAGTGAAAATTTAACCCCTAATAAAACTGCTGCTTCAGATATAAGAAATCTTTAGATTTTTCTTGATGTGTTTCGACGGCTCGCGTATGTAGAAATCGAAATCGCACGTCAACTTGCTTCTCAGCTTGTAGTTCTTTTTGAAGATTCTTATCCTGTATTCAATGCTTTTTCCTATTTCCAACTCGCTGACCTCTATCGATGATATGATGCCCCTCGAATAAAATGAGCTGTAAATGGTGTAGTCGGCGCCGTCAAGTCTATTCTCGTAGCCGAATTCCGGATAACCTTCAACGATCTCTATGCGGTCGACGCCTATGCTGTCTATCTTGTGGCCAGTCGCGGAGTCCGTGCAATTGTAGGTGGATCTTATGTTTATGAGTTTAAGTTTGGAGGCTGTTGTGTTGAGGTAGAAATCGGTCTTTTTGTCTGTTTCATTGCTGCCTGTGTGGATAAACACATACGTATTGTTTTCCACGTAGTCCGGGCCTGTGTAGGAATGGTGGAAATTGGTGATGTTTATCACAATACAGTCTTGCGGGCATTCATTTGCGAGATCCTCGCTGGGTTCGCACTGGTGGTTGCCGCAGCACGGCTTTATCTCGTCATGCTTGCATTCGAAACTGGTCTGGAGCGAGCAATAGTCTCTGGTACATGCACTAGAGTCATCGCAGGACTCGGGGCATGCCCTTTCATTTATGTCACATACGTCGTTGTTGTCGTTGTCGAAGCAGCATGTTCCGTTTATTGCCTTTTCCGGGTCTATGCATTTCAATTCGGAAGGCTGTTCTCCTATGGTTATGCAGCCTGAAACAAGGACTGAAAAAACAAGCAAAATGAAAGGGATATGTTTTCTCATAATTAAATTATCTCTTTCCTCCAATAAAAAACTCACATCTGCTCCAGAGCCTCTATGCCGAGAAGCTTCAACGCGGTTTTAAGAACGGTGGAGAAGGCCTCAACCAGGGCAAGCCTCGCCGACTTAAGGTCTTCCTCTGCCTTAAGAACAGGGAGGAACTGGTAGAATTCGTTAAATTTAGTCGAAATCTCGTAACAGAAATTCGCTATATAATGGGGCCTCAAGTCCTCGGAGGCTTTTCTTACAACATCAGGGAATTCCGATATCATTTTTATGATATCCCTTTCATGCGGCTCCTTGAGAAGTGACATGTCAAAATTCTTCGCCTCTTCACTCGCATTTTTCAAGATAGAGCGTGCACGCGCATAGGTGTAAAGAAGGTAAGGCGCTGCGTTCCCTTCGAAATCCAGCGCGCTCTTCCAGTCGAATATCATCGTTTTGTTCGGCGAAGTTTTTATCATGTCATATTTCAGCGAGGCTAGAGCAATCGTCCTCGCAATATCCTCGAGGCTTTTCTTTTCGATTTTCTCGTGTCTTTTGGCGGTCTCTTCTTCCGCGTGCTTTGCAAGCTCGTTGAGGACATCTTCATAAAGGATTACTATGCCCTCCCTCGAGGCCATCTTGCCCGTGGGGAGGTTCACAAGCTCATAGCAGAGATGGTAGCTCTTCCCTGCCATCGGCGATTTCATCAACTCGAATGTCTTGAAGAGCTGCTGGAAATAGAGTTTTTGCTCAGAACCAACTACATGGATCGATTTGTCTATCTGGTATTCCTTAGTTTTCAGGTGTGCAAGGCCCAGATCCTTTGCGGAGTAAAGCGGCGTGCCGTCTGATTTCAGCAGGATGTATATGCCCAAGTCGTATTGCTCGAGATCTATCAATATAGCGCCCTCGCTTTCTTTGGCTATGCCGTCTTTGAGCAATTTTTTTGAGATGCTTGTCCCGAGTTTTTCGACCTCGCTCTCGAAATAAAACCTGTTGAATTTTATGCCAAAGCTTTTGTATATGGTATCAAAATAATCAAGGCTCAATTGCCTTGTTTTTTTCCATATTTTAGTCAGCTTTTCTTCACCAGCATATATGTCCCTGTTTATCTCATCCACTTCCTTTTCCAGCTCCTCGTTTTCCTTTATTTTCTTGCTCGCCTCAGCGTATACCCTTCCGAGCCATTTGCCCTTTTTTTCTTTCGGCTCTTTGCCACCGTAAAGTTTCAGAAAGCCCCACAAGCATCTGGCCACATGCGGGCCTATGTCTCCCTGGTAGTTCACCCTGATAACCTTGTAACCGAAGAATGTGAGAATTCTCGACAGCGACTCGCCAAGGCATGCCGTTCGTATGTGGCCGATGTGCACCGCTTTGTGGGTGTTGAAATGGCAATATTCTACCATAACGTTGCCTTTCGCTTTATTCGTGCCGAAGGCTTCACCTTCCTTCAAAACGTTTTCTATAACCTTCTGGCCAATCTTGTCCCAGTCAGCAAAAAAGTTGAGATAGCCACCTTTTACCTCGATCTTGCCCACGAAGCCGTATGGCTTTATTTTTTCGTGCAGCTGCAAAGCTATGGCATCAGGCGCTTTCTTTAATTTTTTCGAAAGGATGAAACAAGGGAAAGCCAGATCGCCGAAGCCTTGCGGCGGCTTCTCAAGCAGTACCTCGTCTTTCTTTAGGCTTGTTTCCTTCGCGATCGCATGAATAACCTCGTTCCTGAATTCCTCAAAGGGGTTCATAATAATTCTTTTTTTCTATTTAATAAAAAGATAAATAAATACAGGAAGTTCTTATCAGAAAGTTTCACTAAATTTATATTTTTATTTTACTCATTCTTTTAAGAAATTCATCTGCACTCTCTATTGGCAGAGCACTTGCATGTTGCTGGGTTATACCTAAATACCATCCTGGTTTTTCTACATGTATTTTTACATTTTTCACAGGCGGTCCTTGATACCCATTTGAATGTGAGTGTGTTATGCCGAAATACCAAGGTGGCCATGCATTATGCATTTTAATCTTTTTTGATCCATAATTTTTTGTCATTCCGCTATCTATCTCACTGCAAGCTTATATAGTTTTCGTGCCATACACAACATCATGGAACATTTTTGTTCTATTTGGAACTGGTGGAGGCAATGACTATTTCAGAAAACGTTTGGTTGTACATCAAAGGCAAGCCTTACCTGCAGGAAGCGCTTGAAAACGGCGTTGTTAACTACTCTGCGCTGGCGAGGATGATAGGCAGGGAGATGGGCAGCAGGAATTACGACGCAATAAAAGCTGCATTGCTCAGGCTCAACAGAAAACTGGGCAAAGAAAGAAGAAACATGGAACAGAAGGTTTTGAAAGTCCTTAGGACGAGCCGGCTGGAGATGAGAGACAAGATAGCTGTAATAATAACGCACAGAAAAATGGACATATCAGCAATAGCCATTGCAAAAAGTACCA
>CAYGVQ010000055.1:0-5762 GCA_964353515.1 uncultured archaeon | reverse complement strand
TCCTGCACATAATAAAGACCGGATGTATTTTCCCCCCTTTCTGTGTCAACCCACCAGCGGAAATACGTGTTGTTGATGTTGAATTCCGAAACGTTTCCCGTGTAATTGTAGAACAGGTCTGTCATGTAGCTCGGCTGGCTCTTATTGCCATGCTCTTTCTTGTCGAAGTATACGAAGAAGTAGCGCTTCTGGTTGGCAGGGGTCGTGCCGTTCATCATGAACACGACTGTTCCGGCTGCGTTACTGCTCTCGTTGTAGGTGTCCGCCTTGTCGAACTGCGAAGGCACCTCTCTTATTATCGAGCCGGTGGCGTTGTACTCTACCACGCGGGTCGAGTTTTCATCGAAAGTCCCTGAAGCGCTCATGTTGCTGAGAAGGTATGTGAAGTTGATGTCGTATTCGATGGTCCAGTTTGTCCTGTTATAACCGGTGCTGTTTATTTCAAGACCAAACCTGTAATGCCAGGCGGTATCCCACCAGCGGAATTCGTATGACTGCGATGAAATGCTGGCAAGATTAACCAGCACCAGAACGACCAGGATTGCAAGTGCTAAAACCAATTTGCTATGGCGGATTACGGTCACCCTCACTTTTTGCCTAAAATCATCTTCTTCGTTTTTTCGTAGGCTTCCCTGCTTATGAAGCCTTTCTTGAGCGTTTCTCCGAGGTCTTTAAGCAGCACATCGGTCCTGCTCTTCACCTCTTTTGTCATCTCGGGCTTCTTTTCCTTAGCTTCCTTTTTCTTCGGCTCTTCTTCAGCTACTGACTTCGCAGGCGCAGGGCTTTTCATCTTGTCCCCTATTTCTTTTAGTTTCGCCATGTTGGCCTTCTTCATTTTTTCATACTCTTCCTTCGAAATGACCCTGTTCTTGAACTCTTCGTAAAGCGTTTTCAGGAGCATTTCTATTTCCTCTTTCTGCGAACTCAAACTATATGTTTCAATTGCCGAAACAGAAGGCAATGGCACAGAAACCTGTGACGTTGCCCTGAAGGCCTCAAGATCGTCCTTCGTCACGAAATATGCAGCCCTCGTGCTGATGTCGTCAAGGTTTTTCATGACCTCGTTTATCAGGTCTTCCATCCTGTCCTGTTTCGCACGGTAAAGCATGAATTCCTCCATTCTCTTGCTAAGCTCGGCATAGATGCCTTGGATTTTGTCCAGCATCTTCTGGTTGCTTCTCTGGATGTTCTGCATTTCCATAAGCGTTTCGGATGCCTCGTTGCTTATTCTTATCACATGCTCCAGGCTTCCGATATTGCGCAGGAGCGTTTCTATCCTCTTGAGCATTTCGCCGAATTCCTTCGTTGTTTCGTCCAGCTTGTTCACCTTAAGGTCGAGGTTGCTTATCTCCTTGTCCCTCCTGCCCACCTCAAGCAGTATCTTTTCGGGTTCGAGCTTTCCTATCACGTCCATGGTCTTTTGTATCTTTATTTCCTGCTCCTTCGCAGAAGCCTCCCTTCCGTAAACCATCGTCCTGATTTCAGCGGTGCCCTCGACCACCCTCTGTATTTTCTCATCATCGACTCTCCTGCTTTCCTTCACAGCCTCCACCTGCGCCTTCATCTTATCTATCTCCGCCTCGTACTTGGCGAAGTTGTTTTTCATTTCCATCAGGTCTTTTTCCGTGACCTTCGCTCCGATGTCCTCGACCATCTCCTTTATCTTTTCGGCGAGTTCCAGCTCCATGTCTTTCAGGTCGTCAGAACTTATGCCGGCCAGGGCCCTTTTTTCTTCTTTCCCTTTCTTTTCCTTTTTGGGTTTTTCCTCTACCATTTCTTCGGCAGGAGCGAATTCCTCCTCTTCGACGGAGGGTATAGAAACAGGTATTCCCGGAAGTCTTACAGGAGGCCCTGCCCTAAGAGGCGCGGCTTTTACAGCCCCAGGCCCGACCTGCTTTTTTGTGAAGATATCTATCTTCTTGTTTATATCGTCGAGCTTCTTCTCGTTTTTGTCCTTGATATCGTTGTAGTCTTCCTCCAGTATCGCTGCTTCCGTATAAGCGTCTTCAAGTGAAGAAAGCAGCGCCTCGATCTCCTCTTTCTGGTGCATGAGGTTCTCGATACTTTCGGTAGGAAGCGTTTCAGGCTTCGAAGTCTTTGAAGGCCTGATTTTGGCAGAAACTTTATTTGGTGCGCTCTTCTTTACCCTATCTTTTTTCACCCTTTTCCCCATAGTAATTAATTAAGTGCAATAAAATAAATAGGCGTGCTTCGCTGTTGCTTATGCCTTCAGCCTTGCCTTCAGCGAGTCGATGTAGCTCTCGGCCATGGTGAACTGACCTGCCTTCATCTTGTCCTTCGCGAGGTTGAGCTCTATCTCTATATCTGTCGTGTCGACCTTCTTGGCCCTCAGCGCCTCGACCTGCTTCTCGATGACCTCGATCGCCTGCTGGACCTTGACATACTTCTCTATCTCCTCGTCTGTCAGCCTGCCTGTGTCGTGCAGCAGCGGGCGGAAGGATATGAAGTAGGGCTTGCCGTCGTTGTAGGCCGGGTTCTGGATGAGCGCCGTACCCGTCGTGAGCTTGACGACCTTCGACGCGTAGTCCATGCCGTACTTGGTCTTCACCCTGCCGATGTCGCCCTCGTACTTCGTCCTAAGCTGGAGCTCTGTCGCTATGTTGGCGCGAATCGCTCCCCTGAAGTCCATGAGTACCTGCGATATCATGAATACGCCTATGCCCCACTTACGGAACTCACGGCATGCGCGCTCAATCGCTATGTAACCGCCCTTGCCGCCGTATTTCGGCAGCAACCTGTGGACCTCGTCGTAGACGAGCAGCAGCCTGAGCTCCTTCTCTTCCCCAAGCGCAGCCCTGAACACCGATGTCACCGTTTTCCTTACGAAGTTGTCTAGATCCTCCGGTTCCAGCTTGTTCATCACGAACACCGTCATCTCGCCCGGCCTCCTGTATTTCTGAATGTCGACTTCCATGTTCGGGTCCGTGACCAAGACTAAGTTCACCTTGAAAGCCATCGCCTCGTCGGGCTTCATGCCGAACGCGGGGTACAGGTCGAACATCCTCTTGTCCTTGCACGCCTTCATGAAGCCGGTCCACTGCGCGGTCGGGTCGAACACTATTATCGGAAGGCCGCGTTTAAGCAGCTCCTCGGCGCATATCATCGCGGACACGGACTTGCCCGAGCCTGTCGCCCCTGCTGCCAGCGAGTGCATCATCAGCGCCTTCGTATCGATATACGCCTTCACGTCCGTCTCCGCGATTCTGCCCACGAGAACGGTGTCAGGACCGGGCTTCGGCAGTTTGTTGAAGTCGAGCGGGAAGATGTATCTCCTGGCCTTCTTTTTCTTGTCCCTCCACATCATGTATAGGCGGCGTCCGAAATAGATGCCGGGTATCGCGCCAAAGGCGATGGCGTAGGTTATCCAGTGCATGAAGACTGCGCGCAGCAATGCGAGCGGCGCAGGCAGGATGAAAACGTCGAACGAATCGACGGCATAGGCGGATTTCTTGCCGTACCAATACGTGACGTTCACCTCGATCATGTACCTGTCCTGCGGCGTGTCTTCGGGGATGAGTATGCTCTTGGTGAAGCTCTTGACATTTTCGACGGCAAGCGTTTCCGTGTTTCTGATTATGACCCTTTCAGTTTCCATGCCTTTTATAAAGTAGTTGACCACTATGTCGTCTATCTTCGCGGTCTGGCCCATGTTGAGCAGCGTGACCTCGAACTTGAGATTGCCTCCTGGTTCGACCGTCTTTGTAAGCGCCTGAATCTTGACGTCAAGCAGCGGCTCAGGGGGGAGTTCGACCTTCACGGTGACGGGCGTGACGTGGGTGATGTTCTTGTTTCTTATGGTGGAGACTATATCGCCCGTATATATGCCTGCCTGCGTCGTGGGCAAAGCATAAAGCTTGACCTTGAGGACGCCCGTCGACCTGCCCGTAACCATCATTATGGGCTTTTCTATTTGCACGAGCTCCCATGCGTTTCCGGTGACGCTGGTCTCGACTTCCACGGTCTCTCCGAGATTGTTCAGCACGTCTATCGAGTGTATCTCATGCTCGCCCGGACGCAGGGTTACGAATATCAGCGTGGACTTTATCTCGACAGGCACCTGCGGAGCGCCTGCTGCCGCTGCTCCGGCTCCTGCGCCCGCCCCTGCTCCTGCGCCTGCGCCAGCTCCACCGCCTCCTCCTGGCGGCGTCGGCGGCTGTGGCGGTGTCACGCAATCCTGCCCGCAGCTGGTGGTTGTTTCGCCGAATTCGCTGGAACAGCTTCCGTCACCGCAGATGAAATTGGCGATGGTGAACAAGCCATGAAGATTTGTAATGTTTGCACTAATCAAGTTAGTGGTTATGTTGATGAACGAATTCAACCTGCTCCAGCTTGAAGTGCAATACGACCAGGAGGAAGTTTGGAAGTCAAATGAAGGACAATGATAAATCGTTAGGTTTGCCATTGATATGGTGTTCTGGAATTCTGAGTAGTTCATGGTGATGGTGCCCAACGAATAACTAAGAGAATTGTTGACTGCCACGCTTTTGTAAACGCCTGCCTGGCCATGAGATATCCTGTTCAGATTTGCAATTCTGCCGACTTGCACAGCATTATATGTATCGTTGAACAGCGGAACGGTTATAAGTCTCATGTTGTCGTTGAAGAATCTTACCGTGAGGTCATATACTCTGGCGTCTATACTCTCGTTGTAGTATCCTGTGCTCTGGTTCCCGCCGAAGTTTATTAGAAGGTTTCCATTTTCGTCATAGAACCAGAAGGTCTGGTTTATTACAGGATTTTGCAGGTCAGCTATGTCTTTAGCGTAGCCGCTGAACCATACGCCTAAGTATATCTCGAAGGTCTTGTTGGTCGAGTTGCAGTTGCCAGACTTGTCGCAGCCGGTGACGTTTATGCCGTACATGCCGGTCTGCGTGGTGTTGGTGTAGTCGTACCTGTAGACATACGTATCGACATCCCTGTAGACGAATGTCATGTTGCCGTATTGCGTGGAGCCGTTCGGGTCCAGTACGGCTATGCTGGCGTTCTGCACACCGCCCTGGTCGGTTACATTGGCGTATATCACGACCGTCATGTTGGCCGGGACCCTCGGGGGAACGATTATGGCAATGCCCGGCGGGACCTCGTCCTTGTAAATCACTGCTTTGTATTCGGTATCGTAATATGTCACGTTGTTATAACCCGGGCCTCTTGAATAGATCGCCGTGGCGTTAAGGTCGTATCCTTTCTGCAGCGCCAGCGTGGGGGCGGTGAAATTGACGTACCAGAGACCCGCTGATGAATTGTAATTCGCTGATGTGATGGTCACGTAGGTTTTCATCGTGCTGTTGGAGAGCGAGATGTTGAAGGTCATGTTTTCAGTGACAGGAGCAACGCCGTAGGTCACGTTGATTTTGGTTTCGACGATATCTCCAGGCGAAACATTCAGCTTCGGGTTCTGCTCAGTCGGCGAGGTTATGTTGACAGCATACGGGTGGACGAACATGCTGAGCATGGTTTCATGGTAGCTCGGGTCAGCGCTTCCGTTGTAGCTCTGTATGGTGCCGTAGCGGCTGATCAGCGTGGTGGTCTGCGGGGCGCTGTAATTGATGTCTATATACTCGGTTTCGCCTATGTCCAGCTCGATATATGTCGGGCCGAAGGCTATCTCCCCAGGCAAAAAGGTCCAGTTGAATTGCATTACGATCAGGGTCACATAAACGTTGCCGTTGTTCTTGACCGCTATGCTGCCGAAGCTCCCGCTCGTGCCCTTTATCACTTCTCTGGTTATGTTTGATGGGTTC
>CAYGVQ010000054.1:0-5923 GCA_964353515.1 uncultured archaeon | reverse complement strand
GCTTCTGCCCGACAAACACCGTGTTGTCATCCGCTCTTGACCTCACTCTTTCAGGCCTTTCGCTCCTTGCCTCGCTCTTTGCCTCACTTCTTGCTTCCTTGGTTTCCTTCTTTTCTTCTGCCATACTAAGCACCTCCTAAATGCTCTGTTTCAGTTCTCTGCTTTGCCGTGAAACTCGTTTTGTTTCTCGGCCGCGTTTACTCGCCTTGCTGGTCTATGCCATTCGGCGTTATATTTATACTTTAAAACTTGGTTTTTAAAGGTTAACTCAGACAATCCTGACCAGATATTCCAGGCTCACGGTTTCGAAAGCAACATCCGTAGAATTAAATACGGGGAAGGTTCTTATCGTGTCTTTGACGGAGACCTTGACGATCAGCTGGCATGGCGCTTCTATTTTGTCGAAAACCTCTGCGTCGATCACAAAACCGGATATTTGCTCCTTATGCTTTATCTTGTCCCCTCCTATGTATTCGTCGCAGTTCTTTTCCTTGGCTTCGGTAATAACCTCCTGGAAAGCGGTGACGGCAGTTGCGTAAAGGTCGAGGTACCTTATCGGATATTCCTTGCTGATGTTGGGCGACATGCGCAGGTTTATCCTTTCGAGCAGCTTTCTGTCTTCCTTCGTCACCGATATCGGTTCGTCGCTCTTCAGGCTTATGTTCAGGAAGCCTGAGCCCTTTTTCATTTCCATACCCGAAGCCTTGTACACCGGAAGCTTCACGTACTGCTCCATGAAGCTGTAATCACCCTTGGTGTATTTCCCCATCTCGTTTACTATCGCCGCCTTCAGCTCGCTTATGATTTTATTTTCGTCGGGGTTCACTGAAGTTCCGGTCCTTTCCCAGGGTATCATGTACCTTATGTTGTCTTGGCAGCCGTCAAAGAAGTTGCTGCAGTCGCCCCATTTGGAAACGAAAACTTCCTCTAGCTTTTCAAGCGTGGCGCTGTCCACGACGCCCGTCTCGCTGAGGCCGTGGTCCTTCTGGAAGCCCTTGGTAGCGTTTTCGGTCACGTTCTTGAAATCGCAGTCCAGCTGCGTTATCTGGTCCCATTTGAGGCCGTAGTAAATCTGTCCGTTATCTTCCCTCCTCAGCCTTGAAAGGATGCACTGGAGAAGACCAACCGGATACGTGTCAAAATACTTTGTCCCTTCCCATTTCAGGCCCGTGTGTATTTTTCCGCCGGCTTCCTTTCCGGTGGTGTTGCTGCAGTTTATAAATTTGTCCATGACAACCTTGCATTTGGGATAGAGCGTGTTGTTCATCTTGTTCACCACCTGCGAGATGTCGTAATAGCCGCCGTACCTCGAATTGTTGTATACGGACTGATAGACAGAAAAATCGAGCGACGCCTCATCATAGACTTTCGCAGCCTTCAGCGCGTTGACCAGCGCATAGGTGTCTTTCGTAAACTCTAGGTCGACCGTCTTGGTGGCGAAGAAGATGTTTGTCACGAGCGAACCGAGGACTATGAATATAATTATTATGGTGAATGCAAGATAGGTTTCCGGAGCCATGCCTTTCATATTACCAGCTCTATCCTTCCTTTCCCGCCATTCGGCAGCGGGATTTCTGCGTATGTACCTTCAACCGGTATTATTACATAAGGGTACTCTTTCAGGAACGTGTCCATTACGCCATTGACGCCTTCAGACCAGCCAGCGCCTGTCGCATAGCCGGCCTTTTTCATTTCCTCTACCATTCTTTTCGGATCTTGGGTATATTTCATGGCATTGGCATAAATTGACTTCTTGCTTACAAGGTCAGTGAAAGCCGCGACAGATTCGCATTTGGTGTTATAACTTCCAAAGTCGCGTATAACATAATAACATTTCTTGCCGGCTTCGCAGGGATTGGTGCATTCCCCAAGATTATCAGATGGCTCTGCTGGCACGCATTCCCACGTTTTCCATCTACAATTTCCCGTGGTTCCAGATGCGGTGTAGCCGAAGAGATTGTTCGAATTTTTGCTGTCCGGGTTGCTGTAAGGAGAAGACGTTGGGCAGACATCATTGGCCAGGCCCGAGCCGCCCCAGCCGCTTTCGTGTATGGCGACGGATATTATCACGAGCGCGGGAACGCCTGTCCTTGTCGCTTCATCCATGATGCACTGGCCTAGGCCTTCCAGTGGCGAGCCGTGGGAGCCGAAGAATTTGTCTATTATGTCCGCCGTGACCGCGCTTTTAGTTGTTCCGCTGACCGCGCTTTTCAGGCCGAAGCTCTTCAGGAGGACTGAACCGTTCCATACGTTGAGATAGTAATCGCTTACCTTCCTGGAAGAGGCTATATCATCAATGGAATTTTTTAACTGTTTCTCCAGTTCGGGAGGCATGTTTTTTGCGGCTGCTGATCCGAGGATAACCATATTTTTATAGTAATTACTTTCCTCCGAAAGGAGCGTGTAAACCTCAGTGCCCTGGTCGTTTCTCTCGATGAATATGTCTATTTCGCCTTTGTAGCTGAGGAGTTTGTTGGCATGCACCCATTTCAATATGAATAACAACAGGAAGAAAGATACCCATATCAAAAACAGGAACAGCATTGCAGCCGCGGCTTTCTTATATTTCGACATACAATTTGCCTCCATGAATCTCTTTCGCGTGAAGCGTGATGCAGATTTTGCCGCCCAGCGAGCCGCACTTGTCCGTTTCGGCTGTAAGCTCAAAGGAGCCGCGCAGGTCGCCTGCGGTCATGCGCCTGTACAGGGATTCTGTCAATATCTTGGTTCTTTCGGTTCCTGAGGTGATGTTTTTCATTTCATCAGTCAGCTGCTTCAAATCATCTGCGGTTTTTACCTCAACCGCCTGCAGCGAGGCGACGTCCTTGTCATAACGCTCTATCGGATATATGTCAAGCTTCAAGTCATCATTAATTTTCGAATAGACTATGACATATTTTTTCCAGCTTTCTATGACCTGGTCATCTTTCCCGAAACCGGTAATTTTGTTGTATAATATGGGAACGAATATCTCATGTTTGGGCTGCGATCTTTCCCTTGCACTTTCCCAAAAAGTTATCTTATCCCAGAGCCATGACGGCGCGTTGACCAGTACGGCCTTCAGCGCTGCAACCGTTTTAGGCCTGGTGAATTCCCATTTCTCGCCGGTTTCGATGTCAGTGACCTCGGCGTGTATCGGCGGATAAGGGATGTTGCAGAAGTCCTCCTTTCCGACAAACTCGCCCTTTTTCTCGTCAAGCACATCGGCTGTTATGTAATCATAATCACCCAAGCCTGTGAGGCAGCGTTCGACTGCGTAGGCTGCCTGAAGCGCTTCGATGTTTTCCATCGGCGTTTCCACCTCGCCGCTGTATGAAATGAAATAGGCACGCAGGAAAAAGACGGTGGCAATAACGCCTCCTATCATTACAAAGGTTGCAAATATGTCGATCATGTCTCCCTTCATTTTTTTCATCATGCCACCTTAAGATTACCTAACAATTCAGCTCCTTCTTGCATGGCTCTGCAGCATAACAAGCACCATTCGCCTTCAGGCAGTTGTCGAAGCATTTATAGGACTTCATCACTTCATCGACGTAGGGTATTGTTTCATCGGAATTTGTGCAGTACTCCTTCCCTCTCCCCAGATGAGGCTTGATCTTTGCCCAGCAGCCCGTTTTGCTGCCCGCGCAGTATTTTTTGACCGCGTCGTCTATGCCACCGCAGTTGTAATTGGCGACCGTCAGCTCTTTCTGGTTGTCGTAGCCTTCATAGTATTTGAGATGAGTTGAAAGCAGGAAAACGCCAGCGTGCACGTTAAGCTCAGGGTCGTCGAGGTCAAAGCTTATCTCGGTCTTGAAGCGGTTTTTGTATTCAGTCTCCAGCCCCCTCGCGGTCGAGGGCATGACCTGCATGAGGCCGATGGCGCCTGCTTCCGAGCGCTTGACCACGCTGTTTTCGCAGTGCTGTATGCAGCTCTCCGATCCCATCACAGCAAGGATGAGGGGCTTCTCGACCTTGTAGAGGTCGCTGTATTTGTTGACATAGCTTTCTATCTCCTCTGTTGTCGTCTTCTTGCAAAACGTGAAGCCCGATTCCTTCGCTGTTTGGAAACCCGCTATTGTTATAGGTCGCCCTGCTTCCCTTCTGAAAGTTATAAAACTTATCTTCTCTGTTGTAATGCACGTATTTTCATCGCTGAAACTGGCGGTTCCTGTTGAGGCTTCGCCAACGGCCAAGCCAGAAAAGCTGGCGCTTGCACCACCACCACCTCCTCCTCCTCCACCACCCGGTTTAAGTGAGCAGGATATGTCCGCGATGAATGATACTTCCTCGCTTTCTGCAATCTGCTTTCCTTTCTCATCATAAAGGAAAACCTTCAGATAGTAATTGCTGACCGGCGTGGCCCTGAAAAAAATACTCAGCCCCGAATATTTGTCTATCTGTACGACGTAGGTTTCGTTGAAGTTCTTTTCCATGGTACCTTCATCGACTGAAGAAAGTGATGCGAGATAAAACGCCAGGGTATGCGCGGTAAGCGACGCTCTCGCTTGCGGCGTGTTCGCCAGAACAGGGTTCAGGTTGAAAAACACCAAGGCCACCGATATCAGGCCTATTATTATGGCGCCTGCGTAAATGAATGCCTTTTGCTGTATTGCTATGTCCAGCTGTCCCTTTGTTCCCATAGTCTATCAGCATGCGCCTTCCTTAACATTAAGGTTCAGCTTCCCGCTTATTTCCTCGGGCGTTATGCAATATGTTTTGGTTCCGCCCCTTTCCCCCTGAAGAACTAGCACGTTGTCGGTCATGAAATTCGAGGTCATGATATTGATTTCGTAGTCCTTTGGCAGGCACGTGTCCGCAATGGCCATCTTCACAGCGTCCGCCTTGGCATCGTTGATTCTGAATGTCGCGGCTTTCCACAGGACAGAGAGCGTTGTCGGCATCGCCCCGCTTTCTATGTTGACAGTTATAAATGTATTGCCTTGCATGGGCTTCCCACTCCTGTCCGTACACATGTCTTTGCAGAGGACATGTTTACATTCCCCGCCTTCGCCGCGGAAGAACATGATGCTGCCAACGTATTGGGGCAGCGAGATGGTCACGCCCTCGTCCTTGTGCTTCTGCAGGTTCTGCAGGTTGTCTATGAGGTTGCCCCATTCCCCCAGACCAATGGCTCTCAGCACTATCGGTATTCCTACTGCCAGCAGAAATATCGCGATGAGGATAAGCAGCACCCACAGCAAGCCGGATTCGACCACGCCCTTCATGTTAATTAATTCGCTTTTGTTTGATTTAAGTTTTCATTTGGGGGCGAAGCCCGTGAAGAAATCCAGAAAGAAGTCCGGATTTATGGTGAAGAGTATGAGCGCGATTAACATGGCAATCACAAGGCCAGCTATGAAAATAGTGAACGGATTCAACAGATTGTTAATCAGGCCTTTCATCCAATCACATTACTCCAAATATATTTAGGAGTGTCATCACGAATAATGCCACCATCAGCGCTACCAGTATGAGAGCAATGCCGACTTGGAGTACGACGATATTCATGTTTTATCCTTCCTGTCTGTTTATTTGAAAGGCGGCAGATATCTGGCCAGCATCAGTATGAAAAGCATTATAAGAATGCCTATCAGGACATATACCATTTCCGGGCTCATGCCTTTCATGCGCATGCCGAGTTTCATTTTTTAATCCCTATTATGCCGTTCAAAAAATCATATGCAGCGTCGACAACGTTTAAGGATTTGCCGCTCCACACCTGTATGAAAAGAATGATGACAATTGTGGCGATGAGTATAAGAGTGAACACCACCAGCGTCTTGATGGCGAATTCCATAATATTATATTACCCGTTTTCATTTAAAATAGGTTTCAATATTTTTTCAGAAATTTAAGCACCAGCGACAATATTTAAAAGATGAAGGCGAAAAAGGGCTTCATTGAAGGCACCCTCCCGCAATTGCTACTGGTTCTGATA
>CAYGVQ010000053.1:0-6082 GCA_964353515.1 uncultured archaeon | reverse complement strand
CTGCCGTAATCGTCCGGAAAGGCGACGACATCGCCCTTCGCGACCTCGCCGAAGGTTTTCAGAAACCGCGTTTTGATTTTTCTGCCGGCGACCTCGATCAGAATGTTATCCTTGTATTTTATGCCCGACCTTGCGAAATCGTCCTGCCCCGCATTAACGCAAACGCTGCCGAAGTGGTTCACGTGGATTATCCTTCCCTCGACAAGGCCTTTCGAAACCTTCGCTTCTTCGTACGGGGCTTTGGCAAGATTTTTTGGGTCGAGCGCCGGCCCGAATTCTTCGATTCTCACGCCCCTGCAGAGCCATGCCGCCGCAGGAGCGAAAACGTCGCGGCCGTGGAAGACGGGTGAGACCGGCTTGCGCATGTATTTGTCATTGGCGATTTCAACGGCTTTTTCAATCCCTCCAAGGATTTTGCTCGCCGGTATCAATACGCCGTTATCAGGTCCAACAAGATAATCGCCTCTCCTAGTCTTGATTATGATGCCCCTGCGCTTCGTTCCGACGCCCGGGTCGACCACGCAGACATGCGCCCCGGCAGGAAGGAACTGCACGCTTTCCATGGTCCATGCGCCTTCCGTCGCGCTGAAGCCGGGGATGCCGTGGCGGAGGTCGAGTATTTCAGCCTCAGGGCATATCTCCATCACTGCCGCATGCATTAAGGCGATGCCCTGCGTTCCGACTCCGAAATCGCTCGACAGGGAGATGAATGGCCGCTTCATATGAATATGTTAAGAAGCAGAATTTATAAAATATTGTCCACCGTCATTTATTCCTTTCTTCCTTGCCGTGAAAACCATGGCGGTCAAAAGCATCGCTATGGCAATTATCACAACCAATCCGTAAAGGCTTAGCTCTATGGCACCCGTCATAAGGCCCGTCAGGTCGAATGCTACTTTGCATTTGCCGCAGTCAACGGGGCAGGAATCGCACGTTTCATTTTGGCTGCATTTGCCGTCGCCGCATATCTCCGGAGGTCGCAAGATTGTGAGAGTTACTATGCCCGTCGCTGTCATACGGCTCTGGTTTTCAGGTGGTTTATTTATCTCTATTCCGCATGACCAGTTTTCCTCGCACGAAAAAGCGTTGCTGCTCGGATTAGCCTTGGGCGAAGTTTCGGTCTGGGCAGAAACAATTGAAGAGGAAACTGCCATTCCGATTAGCGAAAGGGCAAAAATTGCTATTATTATGGCAACCGGTCTTGGCAAAAAATTCACCTTATTTTATATTTACCTGAAATCTTATAAAAGTTAACCGAGAAGTTGAATGAAATAGCAGTATTTATACTCAAATCAGTCCCGCGTCTTTCAGTATTTTCGCATGGTCGAAGGCGAGTTTCAGCTTCTTAATTTCCTCTTTCGAGAAGGCTCTCACGTCCTCGGTTTCGTTGCTGTCTTTCAGCGAACCGCCAACCGGCCTGCAGATGTAGGCCACTCCCGCTGTGTGGCCGCGCGGGTCGCGCGTCGGGTTTGAATAAACCCCGAGAAGGTGGTCGATTTTCACCCTCAAACCTGTTTCCTCGAAAGCCTCCCTGACGCATGCGGCCTCGACCTTCTCGCCGTATTCCACGAAGCCGCCGGGGATCGCGTAAAAGCCCCTGAAGGGCTCGTCCCTCCTTTTCACGAGGACGATCTTCCCGTCCCTGGTCAATATCAGGGCATCGGTCACAACCTTTGGCGTGCGGATGTCTTCGAATTTCATGCCATCACCTAAGCAGCGCTTATCTTCCTTAAATGAGCGACTGTTTCCTTCGTCGCCTTTATCGCGTAATCGATTTCTTTCTGCGTCGTGAATTTAGAAAGCGTCAGCCTCAGCGAACCCATGACGCATTCTGGATCGACCCCGATCGCCTGCAGGACATGCGACGGTCCCTCTTCGCGGCTCGAACACGCAGAGCCTGTTGAGACGCATACGCCTTTCGTGTCCAGATACATTAGCAGCGCTTCGCCTTCAACCCCTTTGAAAGAAACGTTGACGTTGTTGCAGAGCCTCTGCTGCCGCGGGCCATTAAGGCGCGCATTAGGGATGGAAAGCAGGCCTTTTATCAGCCTGTCGCGCAGCGAAGCCATAAGTCTTATCTCCCCTGCGCTGATGAGCTCCGCCGCTTTCGCGAGGCCAATCATGCCCGGAATGTTTTCCGTGCCGGGCCGGAGGCCTGCCTCGTGCGGGCCGCCCGTTGAAAGCGGTTTTATTGCCATGCCTTTGCGCATGTAAAGCGCCCCGATGCCCTTCGGGCCGTGGATTTTGTGGGCGGATATGGAAAGCAAATCTATGTTCATCTTCTTTACGTCAAGCGGGACTTTGGTGAACGATTGGACGGCGTCCGTATGGAACACGATGCCGCGCTTCCTGCAAAGCCCCCCGATTTTCTCGATGTCCTGTATCGTTCCTATCTCATTGTTGCCGTGTATAACGGAGACAAGAATAGTATCATTCCTTATCGCCTTTTCCAGCGCTGCCGCATCGATGAAGCCCTCGCTGTCGACATCAAGGAACGTGACACCGAAGCCTTCGTCTGCGAGGGCTTTGCATGTGTTCAGGACAGCAGGATGCTCGATTTTAGTGGTTACTATGTGGCCGCGCTTTTTGGCGTAAGCGACGCCGCGTATCGCGAGGTTGTCGGACTCCGTCCCGCCTGACGTGAAAATGATTTCGGAAGGCTCGGCGTTGAGCTTCTTCGCTATCGCTTCGCGCGCGGCTTCCATCGCCTTCCTGGCGTCGCGACCGGCTTTGTGCAGCGACGAAGCATTGCCGAAGTCCTTGGACAGATATGGCAGCATTGCCTTCAGCACGCGCGGGTCGACTTTCGTCGTAGCACCGTTGTCAAGATAGACCTGCATACTTGGCATAATATCACCATTATGTTGTCAATGCAAATAAATTTGATTTTCAAATATTGTTCAATATTGTGGCCAAGGGTTTAAAAATATAACAGCGTTATAAACTATACAATAGAGATATAATACTTTAGCATCAACATAGAAGCATGGGGCCCCCTTTATTGACCGAAGAGCAGCATAGAAGTTTCTTAAATTTATTTTTAAGCCAGGCCCGCCGTTTGAAAGGGGATGGCCGCGATCAATCAATACAACTGATCGCACCATACGCGAGAGACTGCCTGAATATAGTGAAAGATGTGGGATATTCTGGATTATACAAGGAATTCGAGCCGTTATACGACGCTGCGGGCTTATAGCTCTTTTTACAAATCTTTATATATAACACCGTTATATAAATTAAAACTTTGGGGTTGAGAGATTCTATGTATTCGAAAAAAGTCATCGCATATTTCACCAAGCCGAAGAATGTCGGCGAGATTAAGGGAGCGGACGTCATCGTCACCGAAGGCTCGCTCGCCTGCGGGGACATGATCAACCTTTATCTGAAAGTCGACCCGAGGACCCATGTGATAAAGGGCATCAAGTTCAAGTCCTACGGCTGCGCTGCCAACATCGCGACGACCAGCATCATGACCGAGATGGCGAAAGGCAAGACGCTCGAGCAGGCGAAGAATATAGAGTTCAAGGACATCACTAGGGCGCTGGGCGGTTTGCCGCCGATGAAGATCCACTGCTCGATTCTCGCGATAGACGCGCTTAAATCGGCGATACGAAATTATGAAGAGAAGCACGACCTGGCGAAGCCCGAAGGCATAAACGAGAGCGTACTGCGCTCGCGACTGCGCCATGTCATGGACCCGCGCATAGGCAAGGACATCGTTACGACGGGAATTGTCCAGAACGTAAAGTTCAGGGACGGCATTGTCATTCTCACACTGAAGCTTCCCAAAGACCACCAGTTCTACGACAGCATCATGCACGAGATAGAAGAAAGGATAGCGTACATACCGGGTGTCAAAAGCGTAGAGAAAAAATTCTTGGAGTAATCAGGTTCGGAAATATTTCTTTCCAGGATGGGATTTCAGATAAATATCTATAAATCTGTGGCCAAGCGTTTCGTAGAATATTTTCGCGACAACGGGATCATATTTGATTCCAGCGTTTTGTTCTAACTCGGCAATCATCTCAGGCACGGCAAAGGTTCTGGCCCATGTCCTGCTCTCGTCGCAGCCGGCGTCGACAGTGTCGGCAACGCGCAGGACTCTTGAGCCTCTTACAATATCATCGCCCTTTCTCTTGCATGGGTAGCCGGAACCTTCGAAATTCTCATGGTGCTGCATAACATATGTGATAATGCTTCTCTTGTTTATGCCGCGCTCGCCCTTTGGGTCAAGCATCTTGATGTAGCAGCAGCCGACGAGGGGATGGACATCTATCTGTTCCAGCTCGTCATCGGTCATCTGCATATCGCCATTCAGCGACCTGTAGTCACCGCTCTTGCCCACGAAGCCCATTATCTTGCCGATGTCATGAAACTTTCCTGCCAGGCGGATGTCATAATGACCGAGAGGAGAAAGGCCAAGCTCCTCCCAGAAATGTTTTGCCACATAATCAGCCAGCTCTCCGACTTTTATGGAATGGTCTATCCATTTTTCCTTTACACCCTGCTTCACCATCTCCTTGAAAAGCCTGTCAAGAAAATGAGCGGGTGTAGGGAACTTCCTGTCGCCGATGGCTCCGGCTATTTCCTGCGCCATCCTGTGATTGTAAAGCCTGCTTTCAACCAGTTCTATTCCGCCTTCTTCTGCTGCTTCGGATTTTTCCATACGGGTCATGAAATATGAGAACTGATACAGTAAGCTTTTTATTCTCTAAAATGTGGTTTCCACGCGGAAAACGAGCGTAGCCGGCGCCTATCGCTTCCCGTAGCCTTCCCGGAAGACAGAATGCCCCGCGTCCTTCCTGGAAGATCTTGGTTTCTCGGCAGGATAGCCGAGCGTTATTATCGCGACAGGCCTCGTCTCATCGCGTATCTTCAGGCTTTCCCTGACCTTGTTTTCGTCGAACGCCCCTATCCAGCAGGTGCCCAAACCTAACGCATGCGCGGCAAGCATGAGGTTTTCTATGCAAGCGCCGCTCTCCTGCAGCGAATACAAGTCCCTGCCGCGCTGGCCGTAGTGGGAGATCTTCGAGAAGTTGCAGCACACGACTATGCTCACGGGCGCCTCGGTTATCTGCTCCTGCCCCAGCGCGGCCTTGGAAAGAAGCTCCCTTGTCTCAGGGTTTTTCACGACTATGTATTCAACGCTCTGCAGGTTTCCAGCGGAAGGTGCCCAGCGGGCTGCCTCGAGTATGCGCTCGATTTTCCCGCCTTCGATGGGCTTCGCATGGTACGAGCGTATGCTCCGGCGGCTGCGGATGGCTTCACTTAGTTCCATGCTCACACCACCTTAAGCAAATCCTCGATCCTGTTCAGCACGAAATCAGCGCCGGATTTCCTGGCCCTTTTAGTGTTGCCGTATTTCGCAAACGCCGTTCGCATGCCCAGCGCCTTCGCGCCGCGTATGTCGCGCTCTGGCCAGTCGCCGACGAACAGCGTGTTTTCCGGCCTGGTGCCTATTTTCTCAAGCGCTTTAAGGAACGGCGTCTTAGACGGTTTCTTTTCGTTGGTGTCGTAAAAGGTGACGACCACGTCGAAGAAATCGTGAAGGTTCATCTCGACCAAGCGGATCCACGCGTTTACAGAAGGCGCGTCGGAAACGATGCCGAGTTTCAGGCCTCTTTCCTTCAGCTTTACAAGCGTTTTCACAGTCCCAGGATAAGGCTTGACATAAGATATCTGCGCCTTGCGGTAGGCGACAATGCCCTGCGCCAGAATCCTGTAATCGATTCTGCCCATGGTCTTGCTCAGGAACTCCTGGAAGATGCGGTTGTATTCTATGCCCTTCTCTCCGTAGAGGTCAAAGAGAATCTTCATTGCCTTCTCCCTCTTCATTCTGAGGCCGGAGCTTATCATTGCGTCGATCGCGGCCTCGCAGGACTTGCGCTTCATCAGCATGAAGTCCATGAGCGTGTTGTCCAGGTCGAAAAGAATCGCTTCAATCATGCTTCAGAATTGGAACGAGGGTTTTTTAGCTTTAAGAAAATGCTTTTTTATATTCAGAACGGTCTGCTGTCGCGCCTGAGCTTCGCTATTCCCGGCAGCGGGCCTGTGTAAGCAAGAATCTGGTCGTAAACGCCCT
>CAYGVQ010000052.1:0-6173 GCA_964353515.1 uncultured archaeon | reverse complement strand
GGGAGCAAGCACAACGCCGCAACAGAAAAGCTGATTCACAAAACCGAGAAAGATTTCGTTGAAGCGATGGATGACGACCTCGACATCGGCACCGCCCTGGCAAAGCTTTTCGATTTCATCAAGGAGATAAACAAGCTTATTGAGGAAGGGAAAATCGGCAGGGAAAACGCGGAGAAATGCGTGCATGCGCTGCAGCGGTTTGACAGGGTTCTGGGGGTTCTGAAAAAGGAGAAAGGTGCATCCAAAGAACTAGTTGAAAAGGCGCTGGACATGCTGGTCGAGCTGCACGAGGACCTGAAAGAGAAGGATAGCACATCGGCGAAAAAGCTCGACACGCTGCTCAGCCACATGAAGGGGAAGGAATACGATCCGCAGCATTTCGACATGCTGATGGCAACGGTCGTTGAAATCCGCGAGGCGCTGCGCAGGAAAAAGGAATACGCACTTTCCGATAAAATCCGCGCCGACCTGAAGGAAATGGGCATTGTTCTTGAAGACAAAGAAGCAGGCGTCAGATGGAGAATCGTCTAGGTCTTTTACTTTTGAAAAAATCTACGCGCCTTCGTAGGTGATTTTTGCCTTTGAGGCTTTCGCCTTTCCGGCAGGCTTTTTCGCTTCGGGCTTCGTTGCCTTCGGCACGGCTGCTTTTGGCATGGCCGCTTGCTTCGCTTTCACCGGCCTAGGCCTTGCCTTTGCTTTCTTCCTAGCGGTCTTGGTTTTCCTGACCTTCGCCTTTACCTTCTCCAGATTGAAGCCGCACCTGTAGCAATACTTGTCGTCCATCTCGTTCTCCGCCCCGCAGCTCGGGCAGACAAAAATCTTCATTATCTCTTTCCCGGCCGGCGGCGCTGCGGGCTTTGCCTCGGCAGCCGGCTTTGCAACAGGCTGCGGCTGCGGCGGCTGCGGCTGAGGAGGAATGCTTGTGGCTGGTTGGGGTGGCTGTGTCTGCTGCGCCTGCATGCTCTGCACGAACTGCTGCATCGGGATGCCAAGCTCCTGCAGCTGCTGCATGAACTGCGCCTGCATAGGCTGCTGCCCAGTGGGGATCGCGACAGCAATGTCGCCCCTCAGCTTCCGCTTGCCGTAAATCGATCCTGCGGCCGTGAAGAAAAGCCCCATCAGCATTATTATGAAAGAATTCGCCCCCAAGTCAGGCCTGTACATGATGCACAGGAGACCGATCACTGCAAGGACCGTTCCCAGCAAAAAGAGCCATATGCATTTCAGCTTGAAGCCAATGGAAGCCGGTGGTGCGCTCTGGGTTTGGGTTGCCTGCACAGGCACTTCGGCAAGACCGTTCATGATTAAAATAATATTCGCCGCTTAATATATCTTTTACGCTGCGCTATTCTTCTTTCGGGTATTCGCCCTTCACGTCGTACGGTCCGAACCTTTTTCCCCTCATCATCTCTTCCCTGATGAACTTCCTACCGTAGTTGAGAAAGAAGAGCGCGCACGCGTCCAGCGAGAAGACGATGGCGAGCTTGAAGAAGGTCGTTGCCGTCGGCGCGCTCCTGAAAAGCTCCACGATCGCCTGGGTCGACAAAAAGCCGACCGAAAACAGCAGCAGCATGCCTATCGCTATCGCCGGCTTCGAGCTGGGCTTGAACTTCGTGCCGATGACGAGGACAAGCGCCATCACGGCGTAGGCGATCGCGAAGAAAGCGTCAGAGAACAAAGCCTTGCCCTGGACTGCTATCGAGAGCATGAGTATCACGAACACCACAGCCAGCATAGCGTAATAGCCCATATTTTAATTATGGGTTTCGCGCGTTAAAAAACGGGGCGGTTCTGCAGCAGCATGAAGGCAATAATTTTTTAAGCAGGAGGTCTCTATATAATTACCTGAATTTTAAAGGGGGTGGGCTTATGTGGCTGCAGATTAGGATGTATTTGCTGAGTATCATACTGTTCGGTATACTCTACGCGGTAATAACCGCCGTTGGAGCATACCTTGGCATAGGCAGCTTCTTCCTGTACGGCATCGTCGCCATAGCGATGATGTTCATCCAGTACATGATCGGCCCGAGGATCGTGGAATGGTCCATGGGAGTCCGCTATGTATCCGAGAAAGAAGCGCCCGAGCTGCACAAGATGGTCGCCGAGCTCGCGGAGAAGGCGGGCATCAAGAAACCGAGGGTCGCGATCTCGGAAATGCGCATGCCCAATGCCTTCGCCTTCGGCCGCTGGAGAGGCGATGGACGCATATGCGTGACGCGCGGCGTCCTCGACCTCATGAACGAGGAAGAGCTCAAAGCGGTCGTGGGGCATGAAATGTCGCACATCAGAAACAGGGACGTTACCATCATAACGCTGCTGAGCGTCATACCCATGATATGCTGGTGGCTGAGCAGGAGCTTCATGTTCTCATCGGGCAGGGAAAGAGGAAGCAGTGCAGCGCTGATTGGGATTTTCGCCTTCATACTTTATTTCGTGACGAATTTGCTTGTGTTATACGCCTCTAGAATCCGCGAATACTACGCCGACCGCGGCAGCGTCGGCTTGGGCAACAGGCCGCATGCGCTCGCCTCTGCTTTGTACAAACTTGTATACGGCAACGCCAAAACAAGCAAGAGCGAATTGAAGCAGGTCGAGGGTTATAAAGCGTTTTTCATGAACGATCCGTCCAGGGCGATGAGCGAATTATCGGAGCTGCGCTCGCTCGACAAGGACATGAGCGGAACGATAGAAAAGCAAGAGCTTGAAGGCATACGCTCCTCGCAAATCAGGATAGGCAAGGCGGACAGGCTCATGGAAGTCCTCAGCACGCACCCCAACATGCTCAAGAGGATACAGCATCTTTCAAGGCTGGAGTAGAACAATAATGATAAAGAACAAATTCGTCGCCCTGGCCATTCTCGCGGTTCTGCTGGCAGGGACAGCGCTGTTTGCCGTTTACAGATCGCCTCTGGGCCCGCTGCTGACGCTGGCAGGCGTGGTTGCATACTTTGTTTTCAACAAAAAGTGAAAGGCCAGAGGCTATTTGACGGTGAATTTGGGGAATTTTTTCTCTATGAAGTTGGGGCATTTCTCCTGCGGGTAGATGCAGCACAATGAATTGTCCATCCTGCACCTGCTCAGCTGCCCGCTTGTGTCAACGCTGTTCCTGCATTTTTTCGCTATAGTAACACCAAAATTATTTATGTTGTCTTATAATAGACACTGCAACTTAATAAGCGCATGCCCTATCCCTTCTCGCAGACATAATCCGCATACTGCTGCGGTGTTATCAGGTTGCCGCTGGTGGCCTCGATCGGGATTTCGATCACCACCCATGTATGCTGCTCGCCCTTGTATGTGCCCTGAACGATCCTTGACATGTAGCCAATGTCTTTCAGCTTCTGGTAAAGCGCCTCGCTGAACTGGTCGCAGTCATACGCCTCCGAATACTCGCGCGAGCGCGCGACTTCCCATGCAGCGGCCTCGAAATCATGATGTGGCTTCTCGCATTGTCTGAGGACGATGTCCTTCAGGCCGAGTACGGAGTTCTGGCATAGGGCGATATCGTCGCGGCATTGTTTTAATTCAGCGGGGTCCGGAGTTGCAGGAGAAAGGTTTATGGTTTCGAGGTTTGGAGGCTCGGCCCCGGCGGCTTTTTCAGAAGCTACGGCGAAGCCTGTCAGGTCGCGCGGGAAACCGGTAAAAATGGCGAGCGACGAGAGTGCAAGAGCGAAAGCTATAATTGCTGCTTCTGCGCCAAGCTTTCCCAGAGCATCACCCTTTTGCTAGAAGACACAACCCAGTTTATTATTGGTCGCAAAGAAATATAACACCATTTTATTCCAAGAAACAACCGACTAAATTTTTTTATCCGAAAAATGCATCAAGGCGCATTTAAATTCCTTTCATGTACCGCCAAACCTGCCAAAGAAGAAATTCTCTTCCGCCGGCTTTCTGGTCCTCGGCCTCGCCAGCTTATCTTTTATCCGCTCTTCCAGCTTGTCCATTATCCTTTTAACGTCCGCTTCGTAACCCAGAGCAAAGACGACGAGAATGCGATAATTTTCAGGGAAGCCCGCCGCTTTCGCCATCTTCTTCTCGTCCCATCCCGCCATCTGGTGGACTCGCAGGCCCTGGTGTTCGGCCTCGATAGCCGCGCTCATCACGCTGAGGCCGAGGTCATACGCATAATAAGGCAGGCCGTTTGTGTCGCACGCCTTCTTCGGGTCGGCTCCGACAACGACGATGTAAGGCGCCTTCTTCGCCCAGCCGTTGCCAAGCGAAAGCGCATCTTCCACACTTTTTCTGGTGTCATCGTCTTTGCCGACGAAAACGTAGTTCCACGGCTGGTTGTTGAAGCACGAAGGCGCCCAGCGCGCGGCTTCGATAATCGCGTCAAGCTTCTCGCGCTCGACCTCTTTCCTTTCGTCGAAGACGAGCGGGCTTTTTCTCTGGCGGATTTCGGGCAGGATGTCCATGTCCCATTTTTATGAACCGGTATTTATAAACTGGAATTCTCTTACAATATAGATTTTTATTTCTTGGTGCATAATATCTAAACCATGCTCCAAATCAAAAAACTTGGCAGATACATGAAGACAACAGAAGAACTTTTATTTGGGAGGGATGAGGACCTTAGAGTGACCGGAGTGAAAACGGAGGAAGCAACCAAATACGGCAATTTTATGCCAAGTCCTCTTGTGCTTGCGCAATACATTCTCGCTACAGGGCATGCCCCCAAGGAACGTGTGGAAAAGGTCGCCTTGATAGAAGTTACTGCTCAAAACGGTGCCGGCGAAAAGTTTTGGAGGACTTACAGGTTCGCTGACGCAGAGCGCGGAGCACGTTTCGCAGATGTCATGAAGTCTTACGAGGAAAATGAAAACAGCATCCATATGACCATCTTTAACAGGAGTAACAGGCTTCCGTGGTATCTGCCGCACATCGTTTGATTTTATAAAATTTATTGTCAATAGTTTAACTTCAGGATGGAAACATGGGCTACGAACCTTTCAACAGCACTTTGAAGGACAAGCTGCATAAAGCAGGTGTTTACAGCAGAGAAGAAATTATAACTGCGCTGGACCTTTACTGCGAGGATCATGAAACGAGATGCTATAGATGCAGGGAGACTTTTACCGGCATCGGTGAGATCTGCGCAGGCAGCGACAACACACCGCAGCTCAAAAGAAACTGGCCGAAACTGCTGAAGGAAGGGCCGGGGCACCAAGCCGCGCAGGAGCTTAAAGGACTTGGGTACCTGCCGAAACATTCTGAACAGAAATTTTATTCCACGGTTTTCAATTCGCCTGAATTGCTCGGCAGACTGAAGAAAATGCACTCCAGAATGGTCAGGCCAAGCGTAATAGATAAGATGGTAGACGAAATGTACCTATGCCGCAGGCTGCATGACAAGCAAAGACGAAAAGCCAGATAAAATTCTAAATTTTTTAAAGCACCGCTCCAATTTAAACACGATGACATCGAGCAAATGTTTTTTTGCCGTAACTATTGCGACTTTCATAATAATTTTGACATCTTCCGCCACAGCAGAAACCTTCTGCTCATTCACCGGCCCTGAAACATCGAGCGATTCCATGCGCCTTTCTAATTTCACGGTTTCCGGACCGTCGCCTCTGAGGGAAGGCGATAAGATAACGGTGAATTTCAAGCTGCAGACTTACGTGCAACCCGACATCAAGCTCGGAACGAGAGGTGTTTTTGCGGCTGCCAAAGACCCTGATAACATAGATACTTCTTTCGGATTTACTTACGCTGGCAGCACAGTGAAAACGGGCCAGATTCTTTCGGTACAGGTAACGAGAATACTGGACAAACCAGGCACATGGAAAATATGGCCATCTTATCACATTACTAATAAGACAGGCGAAACCCTAGGCCCGGATGAATGGCATGCTTGCACTTTGACCGTAACCAAAGTTGTCATCGTCACCGATTCCGACAAAGACGGTTTCGCAGACGACAAGGACAATTGCCCAAGCGTCTCAAACCAGGACCAGAAAGATTCGGATAACGACGGCATAGGCGACGCGTGCGACAAGTGCGACGACCGCGACAGCGACGATGATGGAATAGTGAACTGCCTTGACAAGTGTCCGCAAGAGAAAGAAAATTACAACAAATACCAGGACGAGGACGGCTGCCCTGATTCAATTCCTGTCCAAGAACCTGTCGTAAACAAAACTGTCCCGAAGACTTTCACCATAAAACTT
>CAYGVQ010000051.1:1254-6197 GCA_964353515.1 uncultured archaeon | reverse complement strand
TCGATGTCGCCGAAAGGCCTGACGACGTCCTTCACCTCTTTCGCAAAATCAAGCAACGAAACCATAATTCATTTCACCCTGAAAAACAACCACTGCTTTTCACCGGCTTTTTTGAACTTCAGCAGCACGTATTCGCCGCGCAGCTTCATGCCGTTCATTTTGACGACGATTTTGTCTTGCGTTTTTTCTAACAGTTCATATGTTCCCTTGTCCCAGATTTTTACCTTCCCGGCGCCGTATTGCCCTTCGGGGATTCCCCCTTCGAATTTAGCGTATTCAAGTTCATGGTCCTCGACACGTATCGCGAGCCGCTTGATGTTCGCAGAAGTCGGCGGCTCTTTCGGGACAGCCCATGATTTAAGAACACCTTCCATTTCCAGGCGCAGATCCCAGTGCAGATGCTTGGCATGATGCTCATGGATGACGAATAGTGGCATACTTTAAGTTTTATATACTGAATAATAAGATTATCTTTGATATGGGCCGGTAGCTCAGTGGTAGAGCGCTCGGCTCGCATCCGAGAGGCCCCGGGTTCGAGACCGGCAAACCTTCAAGGTTTCCGGCAACCAGTGACCACCCTGGAAATCCCGGCCGGTCCATATATTTTTAAATAGCCAATCCAAACTTTATGGAAAATTAGTGATTTTTATGGTCAGGTTCCTCTACGTGACAGACGCGCACGGGGATATAAACGTTTACGAAAAGATGTTCGAGCTGGGGAAGGAGAGGGAAATAAATTTCCTTGTTTTCGGCGGGGATATAACTTCCGGCTTCGATCCTAAAGGCCAGAAATTCTTCCTTGAATTTTACCTTATCCGCAGGCTGGAGGAATTCAAAAAGGAAACAAACAAGCCGGTTTTTATAATGATGGGCAACGATGATTTCTCTTCCAATTTCCGCATACTGAAGAGGGCTGGGAAGAAAAAAATCTTAAAGCTTTTGCACAACAGGTTTTATAGCGTTTGCAGCCACATCATAGCAGGGTACCCTTTCATTAATCCTACGCCATTCCTTCTGAAAGATTGGGAAAAGGGCGAAGAGACAATGGCAAAGGACCTTGAAAAACTTTTCGAAGGCTTCAGGTCCAAAAAAACCATTTGCGTTTTCCATGCCCCGCCTTTAGGCACGAAGCTTGACATGCTTTTTAACGGCGAGCACAAGGGGAGCGAGGCTATTCGCCGTTTCATAGAAAAAAAGCAGCCGTTGCTCACCCTGCACGGCCATATCCACGAATCTTGCGAAGTTTCCGGCGCCATGAAACAGAAGATAGGCAGGACGCTTTGCATAAATCCCGGCAACGGAAAAATAATATCAATCGGTCTCGACGGCATGAAAATAGAAGAGATGAAATGAATAATAAATTTTTAAATCACTTCTCCAATTTTTAACTGGTTATTGTATGAGAAATGCGCCTTTCCAGCTGGTCGAGAGGACCATCTGCAAGAAATGCGGCATAGTTTTCAGAAAAGCCGAAGAGTGTCCTAGGTGCGGGAAGAGCGACGGCCTTGAAGTTTACCTAGAAGCGAGGGAATAAGCTTTATTTCTGGCAAACAACATATTATAAAAATGGTGTTCCAAACGCTGAACAAATTGAAATGGACCGGCAAGCTTGACAAGACCATTATAGTTTTCATCCACCGGGGAGCGGAAAACGACAGGAAAACTATTTACGGGAGCATGCTTACAGATATAAAAAAGTCGCATTTCTACTATATGGATAAGGGCCGCGAAACGTACATACCCAACCACAGGGTTCTGGAGATAAGGCTGGAAGGCAAAGTGCTATGGAAGAAAAGAAGCATTTCAAAAGGATGATAAGCTGTTTCAAATTTCCCGAGGAGGGAAGGTCGCTGAGGAAATGGAAGAAGGTGCGCCATCCCCTGAAGGTCCTGTTCAACTATTCGATAATATCGCTCTGCAAATTCATACCGGACATACAGTTCAAGAACCGCCTTTACAGAAGAACCGGGATGAAGATAGGGAGGAATGTCAGGATATACGGCTCCAACCTCGACATATTTTTTCCCGAACTTATAGAAATAGGCGACAACTGCACAATAGGCTCCTTCACTACAATAATTACTCACGAATTCATCAATGGCCACTACACCAAAGGGAAGGTTAAAATAGGTAACGACGTTCTCGTGGGATCGATGACGCTTGTCCTTCCCGGCATTGAAATAGGAGACTACGCGAAAATAGCCGCCTACTCGCTTGTTAACAAAAACGTTTTGCCGAACTCCTTCGTCGGCGGCGTGCCCATAAGGGAGATAGCAAAATGAGTTTCAAAAGCTTCTCTGAAAAATTTTTCGGCAACAGAAAAATCCTGCTTTTTCTCATAAGCGCGAATCTCGCCGGTTTTTGCGCGGGCATTTATTTTTACTGGAACCAGTTGACAGCGTCTTCACCGCTTCTTTGGATAGCAATAATGGACTCGCCGCTTTCGGTCCTTCTGTTCGCAGCGGTTTGCCTGATGTTTTATTTCAAAAAGAAAATTCCCGAGACCCTCAAGTTGCTCGCTTCAGCGTATGTGATAAAATACGGCATCTGGACCATGCTGACGCTATGGCTTTACTGGAGCAATTACGTAATTTTCGAGGATCGGGTAATAGGCATTCTTGATTTTGCACTGCACATCGGAATGGTTATCGAAGGCGTAGCTCTTGTGCCGGTGATAAAGCCGAAAATAAAAAATCTCGCCGCAGTTCTTTCGCTGCTTCTGGCGAATGACTACCTTGATTATTTCTGGGGCACTGTGACCAGAATACCGCTGGAGTACATCGACTTGCTGATGCTGGAAAGTTTTGCCGCGACTGTCGTCATAGTCATTTGCATATTTATTTACCAGAACAAGTTATCCTGAAGTTCTCGCCATCTTCCTTGACCATGAATTTCGAGTTCAGGAATTTCTCGCACAGCCAGATGTTCGTCTTGATGTGTTCGCTCAGGTCCGGCGTTATTATCACAGATTTGCCCTTGGCAAGCGCCATGAAAGGAATCAGTTGGTCGGCAAGGTGAATGCCGACGGTAGAAGCGAAGTCCATTTCCTCCTTCAGCTTGAAGGCGGCTTCTTCGCCCACGACTTCAGCCGGCTTCCTTTCCTCTCCTGTGTGGTCGCCTGAAAGGATGCAGCCGGTCGAGGTCTCTGCCCAGACGGCTATTACAGAACCGGGAGACTTGGATTCCACGTAAAGGGGTTTTATCTCCACGCCTTTCTCCTTCCTTATGATCCTGCGGTAACCTTCTATCTGCCTTTCGGCGACCCGGTTTTTTGCAAGCGCTTTGCTTGCAATGGAAAGGCCCCTTATGGCGCTAACCTCGCCCTGCTTGTCCATAACTATCGGCTTTATATCACGGGCCGGCTCGATTTCTAAAATTACTTCGCTGCCGCCCTGCGGGTAGAAGCCGTGCCTGCGTACCATGAATTTCGCATTAATGCCCATCCTAGAGAGAATAGGTAAAAGCACGTTTTCCAAGTAGACGACAGGCGGGGCCCAGAGGCTCGCCGTAGAGCCGCCGTTTATCTTCAGGACAGTTTTCCCCTTTCCAAATATCGCCGGAATAAGGACTGCGTAGCTCAGCAGGCCTATGGAGCCGGCGGTTTCGATATTGACATTGAAGGTGCCCGCCTTTATTTTTCCTGGCCTGAATTCGATTTCTTTCGAGCCGACTTCATCTCCCTTGACAGTGGCAGAGCAAATTTTCGCTATGGTCCTGATCGCTTCTAGATGCTGGTGATGTAGTCCGGGGTTCGGGCGTTTCGCTCGGATGTCTGTTATTTTTATCGCCTTTCCGGTGAGCGCAGAAAAAGCGACCGCGAGCCGGACGATCGTCCCGGACCCGCTTCCGTACTCCCCCGGTATTTCAAGCATGAATATAATTTGTCTTAGGCATTAAAAATAACTTTCAGTTTTCTTCAGAGGAGTTTGAAGGTTTCGCCGTTCTTCGGCGCCTCGGCGTCGAAGCCTTTCGCTTTCAGCTCTTCCGCGAACTCCGCTGTCTTCTCCCCGTGGACCAGTAGGATTTTTTTGGGTTTCACTTTCCTGTAAAATTCTATAAGGTGGTCGTGATCCGTATGGGCGGAAAAGTCAAGGAATTCCATCCTCATACGCGGTTTGATGGCAATGTCTTCGGTAACGAATTTGCCCGTGTCCAGCAGCGTTCTTCCTGCAGTGCCCGGGACTTGGTATCCAGTGAGCACAAGGGAGCAATCGGTTCTGTCGTAAAGCCTCGATATGTAGTGTATTATCGGTCCGCCGCTGAGCATGCCTGCCGTCGTGATTATGGCGCACGGTTTTTCTATTATTTTGTCCCTCTCGCTCGCCATGGTGACCTTGTGCACATGGGAAAAGGCCTTGTTCAGGGCTTTATGGTCTTTAACGCTTTTGGGATGGCGTAGTATCGCCTCAGTCGCGCGCAAGCCCATGCCGTCGATGTAAAGAGGAACGCCAAGTTCGTGGAGTATTAGCAGCAGCTCCTGCGCCCTGCCCACCGCGAAAGCAGGCACAAGGCACACGCCGCCGCCGTAGATTGTTTCCTGCACTATTTTTTTGAGCGCATTTTCTATCGCCCCCCTTTCCGGATGGTTGATGTAAGAATATGTCGCCTCGGATATCAGAACGTCGATGTCTTTGAAGTCAGTGTCAGCGCCTGCCATGAGCTTGGTGTCCAGAAACTTTATGTCGCCCGTGAAAAGGATGCGCTTCCCCCTGCTTTCGAGGAGCGTGGTCACGCTGCCCGGTATGTGGCCTGCACGGTGGAAACTTACCGACGACATGGTGAAATCCTGCGTTTCGCCCGCTTTCAAAAATTGCGCGTTTCTCTCGAGATGCTTGATGTCGTCCATCAGGTAATCCAGATTATCGCATGATCTTTTCTGCAGTTTGAGCGAGTCCCGCAGAAGGATGGACAGCAGGTCGAGCGTCGCGGGTTCCATGCATATC
>CAYGVQ010000051.1:0-1154 GCA_964353515.1 uncultured archaeon | reverse complement strand
CTATTTAAACCTCTTGCCAAGCTCCGTTGTAAGGCGGTAGCCTACATCAAAGCTCAGCATGCCTATGAATATTATCCATTGCCATGTTATTAACGAAACCAAAAATGCCGTTATTTCCAGCACCAGCCTGTATTCAAAAATTTTTCTGGCTGCACTCCTTATTCTCCCCTTATCCGCGAGATCATTGCCTATCTCGTCCAGCGAGCCCGCGGCCAAAAACACAACTGCCAGCACGACGTCGACTCTCGGGAAGCCCCACATGGCGAGGAAAAGAAATATCGAAGCAATGCCTATGTTATGCGGTTTCCTGTCTATCTTTTGGGTTAGGAGCACTGAGAGGACAACGGCCAACCCCAAGGGGGCGAGCAGTGGCTGCGTCGCAAGAACGTACGCTATCAGTGCGCCGTAGACAATGCCGATGGCGTAAGAAAATATTTTTCTGATTTGCAGGCCTTCGTCCGCTATAAGGTCGGCGAATTTCGTGAGGACTCCTGTAAGAAAAAGATAAAATAGTACAAGTAGCTCCATTTCAAAACCTCACAGGAACCCGGCGATGAGCAGCGGGAATATTATCGTCGCGTCGCCGTCGATGGTGACATGATGCGCGCGCCTCTTTATCTTGCCCCAGGAAATCGCTTCGTTCGTCCTAGCTCCTGACAGCGAGCCGTCCCAGGGCTGCGAGGTCGTGACGTAGACGGCGTAGTCCATGCCGCCTCTGATGATGTTCGCTCCGATTGCGTGGTGCTTCGATATGCCTCCGCCAAGGATTATGCCGCCGGTTTTTTCCGCATTAAGGACAATGTCGGCAAGTTTTTTCATGTCGCCCGTCACGTCTATCACGAAATCGGGATGGTCCTGCTTGAAGAAATACGTCTGCAGGCCGAGCGCGGAATCCGTTATGCCCGGCGAGAAAACGGGTATGCCGTTGCGCGCGGCCCAGTAAAGGAACGAGTTTTTGTCCCTAGTCATTTTCCCCAGCTCCCTTGAGATATCGCTCGGGCTTGTCGCTTTAGATTGCCTGTACATCCTCGCGAACATGGGCTGGATTTTCTTCTCAAGGAAGACGTAGCGTTCGGTCGGGACGATTATGTTGCCTATTCTGTTCATCTTTTTTTTGTGCAGCTCGCCGTCATCCAGACCGAAGTCGCCGAGAA
>CAYGVQ010000050.1:0-6202 GCA_964353515.1 uncultured archaeon | reverse complement strand
ATAATGCAAGCGACGCTCATGACAGGTGAGTACATCAAGAAATTGAGGATGGAACGCGGTCTCTCGCAGACGGAGCTAGCAAAACTGGCTGAAGTGTCCCAGGCACACGTGGCAAAGATAGAGAACGGCAAGGTCGATCCGAGGCTTTCCACGGTAAACAAAATACTGTTGGTTCTTTCGGAAAAGAAACGGGTCGCGAAATGCTGCCGTGACATAATGAGCAGGGTGATTGTCGTAAGACCTGAAACACAAGTGAAGAAAATAATGGAGCTCATGAAATCATCAGGCTTCTCACAAGTGCCTGTGATTGAAAAAGGCATACAGCTGGGTGGGATAAGCGAGGAAACGCTGCTGCACAACATGGAGAGGAATCTCGACAAATTGCAGGCGAAGGACATCGCAGACAAATCTTTTCCCATCGTCGATATCAGCGAGGCGACAGACACGCTTCTGCCCCTTCTCGACGCGCATCCGGCCGTTCTGGTTTCAGAAAAAGGCAGGATAACAGGGATAATAACCAAGTCGGATCTGCTGGGCCTCAGGTAGCGTTTTTAAGCCGCCTTCACGTTATAAGCGCATCATTATGGTATGGGAATTGTTTTCGCAGGAACTGCAGAAGCTCATAAAGGAAAGAGGCTTTGCTAAACCAACCTCCATCCAGCGCGAAGGCATACCGCCGATAATAAAGGGCAAAAACACGCTGCTTATCGCGCCGACGGGCGTCGGCAAAACTGAGAGTGTTCTGCTACCGGTGTTCGACGAATTCGTGAGGAACAGAGAGTCGCTGAAACCGATATCCATACTTTATATCACGCCGCTGAAATCCCTGAACCGCGATTTGCTGAAACGCATACTCTGGTGGTCGGAAAAGCTCAATTTCGAGGTAAGCGTTCGTCACGGCGACACGTCTCAATATGAGCGCTCCATGCAGGCCGCGAACCCGAGCGACATGTTCATAACCACGCCGGAGACGCTGCAGGCGATGCTTGTGGGCGCGAGGATGAGGGAGCATCTGAAGAGCGTGAGATGGATAGTCATAGATGAAATCCATGAACTCGTGGATAACAAAAGGGGAGTGCAGCTTTCAGTCGGCCTGGAACGGCTGAAGGAGATCGTCAGCGACAAAAACAAAATCCAGATAGTCGGGCTGTCAGCGACGATCGGCACGCCGGAAAGCGTCGCTGCTTTCTTGACTGCCGGCAAGCCCTGCACGATAATCAACACTTTCGAACGCGGCAACATTGAAATCCGCGTCGAAGCGCCGAAGCCTGAGAAGCACGATGACGCCATTGCTGAAAAACTGCTTGTAGGGCCGGAGACATCAGCGAGGCTGAGAAGGATCGCTGAATTGATAGAAAAGAACAGGTCCGTCCTGGCCTTCACCAACACGCGCGAATTTTCCGAAGTCCTCTCTTCGCGCCTGAGGCTGATGAGGCCTAAACTGCCGCTCGAGACCCACCACTCCTCGCTTTCGAAGGAAATCCGCATAGACGCTGAAGAGCGCTTCAAGCAGGAAAAACTAAAGGCGCTTGTATGCACGTCGAGCCTGGAGCTTGGGATAGACATAGGTTCTATAAACCTCGTTTTGCAATACATGTCTCCGAGGCAGGTCGCCAAGCTTCTGCAGCGCGTCGGCAGGGCAGGGCATAAGGTTTCAGAGGTCTCAAAAGGAGTGGTGATAGCGACAGACCCTGACGACTGCTTCGAGGCAAGCGTGATAGCGAAGCTTGGCATGGAAAGTAAAATAGAGCCTACAGGAATATACGGCAAATCCCTCGATATCCTCGGCCACCAGATTGTCGGCCTCTCGCTAGAAGAATACAAAATCCCTTTTGACAAGGCCTATGACATTATCAGAAGAGCTTATCCTTTCAGAAACCTTGACAAGGAGGAATTCTTCGCGGTTGCGAAAATGATGGAAAAGCTCGGCTACATCTGGGTCGGCTCGAAATTCGATGATGTCGTTTCCCTGCGCAGGAGAAAGCCTGCGTGGCTTTACTATTACCAGAATCTTTCAACCATCCCGGACACAAAGAACTACAAAATCATCGACGTCGTGACCAACAAGCCGGTCGGCACGCTGGACGAGGAATTCGTTGCAATCCATGGCCGTCCGGGAACGTCTTTCATCGTCAAGGGCCAGGCCTGGAGGATAATCGACGTTCAAGAAACTTCGCTTCTCGTGGAGATGGAGCAGAACCCGGCCGCTGCGATACCTGCATGGGAGGGCGAGCTCATCCCCATACCTTTCGAGGTCGCGCAGGAGGTCGGAAGGCTCAGGAGGAAAATAGCTGACATGGCGGAAAGGGGGATGGAAAAAGAAGCGATAAGTGAAAAGCTGACTTCCGCATATCCGATAACAAGGGACGTCGCCGGTAAAATGTTCAGGGAGATCGCAAAACAGGTGAAATACGGCTTCGTTCCTGACCACGAGAATATCCTTGTCGAATACTGGGACGGTTATGTCGTGCTGCACACACTTTTCGGCTCGCTGGTCAACGAGACGTTGGGCAGGGTCCTTACCACGCTACTGACCAGCAAGCTGGGCTCCGTCGGCCTCGAGACTGATGCCTACAGGGTTATAGTCAAGCTACCCGGCTACCAGTACCAGCAGGTACTCGATACCTTCAGGGCGATCGATCCGGAGGCCATCCAGGGTATTCTCGAGATATCCCTGCCTTCCAATGAGCTTTTCGAATGGAGATTCATCCATGTAGCGCAGAGGTTCGGCATGATTGCCCGCAGTGCCGATTACGGCAAGGCTTACATCAAAAAAATAATCGATGTCTATTTCAAGATGCCTCCCTATCTCGAGGCGCTGAACGAGATATTCCAGGAAAAACTCGACGTCGAAACCTCGAAGCGGCTGCTCCGCGAAATCAAAGCAGGCAAAATAAAAATCCATTTCAGGCCGGGTTTGTCCCCGCTAGGCGAAGCCGGCCTTGCCAAAAGATACGAGGTCATTGCTCCAGAGAGACCGGACAAAGAAATACTGAAGGCTTTCGAAAAACGCCTGATGGACACGAAGCTCGGCCTGGTCTGCACGAATTGCGGAGAGGTTTTCTTCCACAGCAGCGTCAGCGGCATTCCTGAAAAAATCCAGTGCAGAAAATGCGACGCGAGGCTTATAGGCTACGCTCCTTATGTTTATACCAGCGACGCGGCAAGACTTGTCAGAAGACATCTGCGCGGCGAAAAATTGGCCAGGCAGGACGAGAAATATCTGAGGTTCATCCAGGATTCGGCAAGCCTGATACTCTCCCACGGAAAGGATGCGCTTCTGGCGCTGGCCGGCCGTGGCATCGGGGTCAGGACAGCGGTGAGGATTCTGAGAAAAGGTGCGAAAGACGAAGCCCTGCTCAATGAAATCCTTGAGGCGGAAAAGCAGTTCGCGAAAACCAAGCGCTTCTGGAAGAGATGAGTTATCCGCCCATCAGATCCTTCACGAATTTCTTCGCGTCGAACAGTTCGATGTCGTCATATGCCTGACCGGTTCCGATGTAAAGGATCGGCTTTTTTACAGCGTGGCATGCCGACAGCATGCCTCCGCCCTTCTCGTTGACGTCGACTTTCGTGAATATCATGCCGTCGATGCCTACTGCCTCGTCGAATCTCCTCGCCTGCTCGACAAGGTCGTTCCCTGCGAGCGAGTCCATCACCAGGATTTTCAGCTCAGGCTTGTTGACCCTGACGACCTTCTTCAGCTCGTCCATCAGATTGCGGTTGGCGTGCGAGCGACCGGCGGTATCGGCAAGAACAAAGTCGATGCCCTTCGCCTTCGCGTGTTCGATGGCGTCATAAATCACAGCCGCCGAATCAGCGCCGTACTCGTGCTTTATGACCTTCAGGCCAAGCCTTTCGCCGTGGACTTCCAGCTGCTCGATCGCAGCGGATCTCCACGTATCTCCCGCAGCTAATACGACTTTGAATTTCTTATCAGTCAGATATTTGCCGAGCTTTGCGATTGACGTTGTATTATGCACAATAAAATTTTCTGCGACAAAATTATGAAAACCGGGTATAGTCATATCATATACATAATCGTCTTCAGATTCAACATATTTTACACTTTTAACCTTTAACCATCTAACATCGCTCTCTTTTAGATTGACAAAAAACTCGTTTTTGGTATTTACAATTGAAGCAAAATTATATACCTTATCAATAGGCATTGATGTGTTGTAGTAGCTACCCCTTTCATATTGGGAGATCAAAGATGGTACTACTCCCATCTGCTCTGCCAAAATTTTTTGTTCAATACCGCTGTTTATTCGAATCTGTTTGAGCAGTTCACCTTGATTTGGAATTAGGTCTGTTTTTTCGAACTGATAAGACATATTTAAAATAGCATTGAGCCTGTCTCTATTTTTCTTTGTCAAAACACCTATGTACTTGTTAAACGATTCTATTTTTCCTTTACCAAAAATAGACAATCGATAATAATCCCTCCCTCCTATCTTTTTGATCCCTAAGGTCGATATTATACCAAAGCGCAAAAGAATAATTGCTATTTGTTTTGAGAACGTCTTACTTGCCGTGCTCATTTCCAACGCTCTCTTTGAAGAGCTTATATGACCATCGCATTCCCAGTAAGCACGCAGGAACGCTGATATACATTTGTTAGGACAAGATAGGATAAAATCAGGTAATTTCATAAATGTGCTTTTTCTTTTTGTTGGGATGTCCAACATATTTTGCAGGAAGAATGAAATAGTTGTATTTGAAATTAGACATTTTTTGACCTTTACATTTCTTTTATCCTCTTTAATAATGATATTTTTTACTTTGAATAAAGAGTTGGCCAACGTAGAGAACTTTTTCAAAAGAAAATCATCCGTGTTCGTAAATTCTATATAATTCTTACCAATGTAACCTTCTGCATAAAAGAGTCCTAGGAACTCATAAAAATTTTCACCAAATTCAGGAATTTCTATTGGTTTGCCTTTTCTGTATTTTATTTCGATTTTCTTTATGTATTTTCCAAGGGATGAATTGATGTTGCAAAGTTTCAGAACAAGAGGTAAAGGCATCCTTTTCTCACTTTTCCATAAACAAACAAAAGTTGATTCAGTGACATTTACAGTTTCATTTAAAGCCAACCATGCATTTTTCATTGAGCCGTATCTTTTTTTCATGAAATCGTAGGATTTTTCCACGAAATCTTCAGAACAAAGAAATATCTTTCTATTTTCGATTTTTTTCAATATATCCAACTTTGATATTTTTTTCAAATAAGTGGGTATAATTAGTTTGGGAATTGTAACATAATCATTTTGAGATAGTCTATCTGCTCTGACTTTTTCAATCCCACCTTCTTTCAGAACAAAGAAAGGATGTTCAGGCGTTACTTTTATATTAAAACCATTTTCCAATTCTATTTTCAAGAGCCCCTCTTTTTTAAGTTTCCATAACATTTCCACGGGCTTCTTCTTTATTTCGAGGGTTTGAGTATCAAGACTGAAAACCTTTAACTCATCTTGAGGATTAACTGCAAATCCTCCCTGCACTTTTATTTCTTGACATGAGATCTTGGCCTTTTCGTAAATTTCTTGAATCGTCAGGATTTTACCATCGGTCATCGGGATAAGAGTATCCCCAGCAATACATTTTCCCGAGCCGTTGAACCCGAGGAACACGATGCAAACAGGCTTTTTCGATTTCGCGAGCTTCTCCAGTTCGATCTTGCCTTGGTCGAAAATCTCGAGCAGAATTTTCTCGAGCGTCGCTCTTATGCCTTTTTCTATCCCCCCTCTTTTCAGCTGCTTCCCTACAAGCAGCCTTTTCATCTCGGCTTTTATGAAGTCGATTGTCTCGATGGCCATGTTGGCTTCCATCAGGCCAAGTTCCATCTCCTCAAACAATGAATCGATATCGTTTTCAGAAATGTTTCTTTCGAGAACCTTGCCGGTCAGCCTGTCCATGAGGCCGGGTTTTTTCTCGGCGGGTTTCTCAGCGATTTTTTCAACATGTTTTTCAGCGGGCTTTTCAGCCGGCCTTTCGATCTTTTCTATCTCCGGGATTTCAGGTTCCTCTATCCTTTTTTCAATTTTCGGTTCATGTCTCAGTCTTTCCGGAGGCTTAGCTTTAGGTTTTTCAACGTGTTTGTCAGGCCTTTTCCTTTCTTCCGGCTTCTTCTCCTCTATTTTTGCTGCAGCCTTTTCAATTCTTTCCTCTGGGATTTGCGACTTCTCTTCTTTGCCCT
>CAYGVQ010000049.1:0-6249 GCA_964353515.1 uncultured archaeon | reverse complement strand
CAAGATTATGGTAAACAGCGTCACGCCTCTGCCTTTCGACTGCGGCATAGACACCGAGCTTACAGCAAGGCTTCAAGTCTTGAATCCTATGGAAGGCGGAAAAGCGTATCATTCTTTCGACGGCAAGAATTTCAACGCCTCGACCTGCACGGGCTCGGCAAGCAGTTATGTGTGCACGATCCCCGAAAAGCAGATATGCCAGCTGCTGCAGGAGAACCTCGAGCTGACCTTTAAGTTCGTCTACGGCGAAACAGAAGTCCTTTCCCTGCCGACAACGGTCTTGGTGACATTCCCGCCGCCAAGCGTGGGCATAGACACGATAACGCCGCAGGCAGTGGAGGCAGGCAAAACAACCAGCGTCAACGTCCTGCTGCATGTCAACTATCCTGATTTTCTTACGTACAACGTGAACAGCTTCAATTACAAGTATCTGGCCAAAGCGTTCCAGCCTGCTAACTGCTCGCTGGAGTCCTCATATTCCAATATAAAGTACTACAAATGTGCTGTTGCGCTGGAAATACCAAGCGGAAGACAGGGCATAGAAACCCTTTCTTTCAGGCTGGACGGCTACATGGAAGGCCAGACCAAGCAGCTGACAGCGAACAGTTTCTATGAAATCCTTCCACCGCCTCCGCTGCCAAGCCTGACCATAGTTTCAACGTCCTCGCCCCTGAAATGCATACAGGACCCCTCGCTGACGGTGACGGCGAAGGCCGAGAACATACAGGGCACGCCGCAGACCAGCTATTCTGTCGATGCGGGCAAGACGTACAGGAATCTCACCTGCTCGTCCTCAGACAACGTTTATACGTGTGCCATCCAGAAAGATGACCTATGCAGCCTGATGAGCAGTTCGCTGACCCTTCTGCTGAAATTCGTTTTCCCTTCAAAAGAACTGATAAGCAACCCCCAGAACATTTACATTACCCTGCCTGAACCGCACATGCAGGTGTATGCGATATCGCCTGACACTCTTCCCGTGGGAGAAAAAACACCAGTTGCCATCAGCCTTTTTGTCCAGTACCCGAAGATGGTCGGAGACAATCCGGCATTCCTTTACTCGTATCTCAACAAGACGAACCAGAAGATGACCTGCACGAAGGTCTCGTCGACATCCAACCGCGATTTCTACGAATGCGCCAACACGCAGTTCGAGATACCGGGCGATTATACGAAAGCGTCGCTGCCTGTGCTTTTCTCCATACAGGGCACAACGCTGTCCTTCCCCATGAGCATACCTGTTTCAACTGGCGTGGCCGCGGGCAAGCCCTGGCTGCAGATAGTTTCGACCACTCCATCGCGCATCGAGGTGTTCCAGGGAAACCAGACTAATGCATCTTTGTACGTGACCGTCCATAACGCCGCAGAGAACAGCCTCAAGCACCAGGCAACGCTCGTCCCGAATGTCTGGGTGGCGTCAGGTAGTTGCATCGAGGCGGCGATACCATACGACTTCGAATGCAACGTCGTAATAAAGGCGGCGAAGACCGCGAATCTTGGTGCGGCCGCTGTAAATGTCACGTTGAGGACGACCGACAAGAAGACGTATGACATCTCGAATACGACGGCTGTTTATGTTCTCGCCGAGGAGGCAAGGGTCGATGTCCAGACCCTTAGCCCTGAAACGCTTTACTGCGAGGGCCAGCAGCAGCAGAACCCGGCCTCTGTAAGGGTAACCGCTGTTGCTAAGAACCTCGCTAGCTTCACGCTGCTCGACGAGGCCATAAGCTTCAACGGCCAGCCGATAGCCCGCACAGGGACAGGCAGGCTTTGCTCGCAGCAGGCAAGCAGCCAGAGCATAACATGCACAATCCCCACGGATAAGCTTTTTGAAAAGGTCACGTGCGGCTCAGGCGAGCTTGCCCCTGGCGGAGGCTCGCATTACTATCCGCTCACACTCACGTTCCTGGCCAAAGCCGGAAGCGACCAAGTTACGCTTTCGGGCTCGCATGACATCGCCGTTGTCGCTCGCCCTCTTGCGCCTTACCTGGACATCGTGGACAATGACGTAGTCAGCGGCAGCCTGCAGACGCCCATCAACTGCCTGGGTTCGCAGGCCATAAAGCTGGGCGATTCAGGCTATGTAAGGATAATGTACGCCGACCTGCTTCACGCCGAGCCGAAGGAAGACGATCTCAAATGGAGTTTCAGGCTTGACGCACAGGACGATAAGGGCAAGCTTACTAAAGGCATGGGAATCTCGCCTGAAGCCAACGCTACCATATGCAAATTCATAAACTACCAGAAGGTGGGCGTCCACAGGATAGAGGATTACGAATGCTCGTTCTACGTTGACAGTAACATGTTTCAGAGATGCGAGAACGGTGACGGCGAAATAAAGCTGACCGTCACCTCCACCACCGGCAAGAAGGCCGAAGGCATAATAGACGCCACCATAGTCAGGGACAGCAGCCTTTACCAGATCGTCGTCGAGGTGGTCACAGCTCCCCAAAGCCAGATAGACTGCCAGATACAGAGCTACGGCGAGAATGCGCCCTGCTCGCTCGCGTCCGAATCCAACCAGAACGTGACGCTGAGGATATACAACAGAAACACGCAGGTGCCGCTCACTGATCTTAATGTTTACGATTTCGACGTCAAGCTGACCGGCAGGACGGTCGTTGCAGGCGAGCGGACGCTTGGCAACTGCAGGAAGGACTCGAATGATGCGAACAAATACTTCTGCCCCTTCCAGATTGGCCCTGTCATAAGGCTGCCGACAGCGACGCACAACGTGACGAAGGAGAAGGACACTTATGACCCGATCTCGCTGGGTTCGCTGAACGTCACCGTCTACATGAAATACGCCAGCAATCTCGTGATGGAGACGAAATCGATCCTCGACGGCTCGATGACCATCACCCCGAAGAAAACCAACAACATGCTCAATGCCGAGGTCATGATTGAGAGGATGTATGAAAAATTCAAGGATTTCGAGAAAATTTTCAAATGGATTGTCGCTGTCCTTTCATTCTGTACCGTATGCAGCGCAGGCAACCAGATTATCGGCTCAGTGGAATCGGCAATCCCGAAATCAAATTCAACATCTGGGAATATGACAGCCTCTGGGAATATAACAAGCACGGGTGACCTCATCCAGACAATCGGCTCGATTGCAGCCGCCATCATTTTAATATACGCGATATTCGGAAAGCTGTTGCCCAAACTGGGCCTTACCGGCGGGGATGAAGACACCCAACAGAAGCAGAGCGAAATAATGGAATACCTGAAGCAGGGCATCAAATGGGGCATTATAGTATGCGTGATGCCGAGGCTGGTGGGCGACATCGGCGGCTGGATAGCACCAAAGGGTTCAACCGTGGAAAAAGGCTTTGGGGTTGCCAGTGCCATCGGAAAGGGCTTCAGCACCGTCTGCAATGCCATCATAGGCATGATGCCCATGGTGATGGGCTTCATCCAGTTTTACATAGCCTATCTGCAGTTCGAGATGTGCATGGAAATGGTCCAAGCCCAGGTGGAAGCGAGTGCTTATGCAGCAGGCGGCATAGGCAATGAAGCATACCAGGCCCAGGCAGGAGCGCAGGCGGCAATGAGCATGATGACCACCATGATGAACTGCTTCAGCACTCTCATGCAGGCTTTGAACCAACTGACATATACCATGATGTGGACGTCGCAATCGGTAGGAGGAACTTTGGGAGCAGGCACATACGGTGTTATTTTCAAATACAAAGGAGCGCAAATAGCCGCCAACAGCCAGATATCAGGCTCAGGAGTTTTCGAGGTAGAGGTGCAAAACATCTGCAAGGGAGGTGTTAACCAAGCAAAGATAGATATAAGCGGGACAGGAACAAGCTGCACGGGCAGCGGTTCATCGCCGTGTTCGCAAATGAACTACATGATGCCTACGTACACATCAGGCTATCCTTACATGTATCAGCAGCAGACAGGATTGAGAGCCCAGCTTAACACAGCCAATTGCGAATCAGGACCGACACACGTGATTATTACGAAAGGCTCAGGAGCGACCGACTCGTATGACTTCAATTACACGAAGACAGGCACGGCCCCGCCGGCGACAACAAAGAAAGCCAACGGAGCAGATTGCTCTGCCAGTAGCGAGTGTGAAAGCAATATTTGCTGTTTTTGCAACGATTTTGAAAAAATGACATGCTGCTCTAGCAACACTTTTTGCCTTTCTTAGATTAGTTATAAAACTATTGAATAATCCCCAGTTCTTTCGCTATCTCTAACCACGCCCAGGCCCAGACGATCGCCTCAAACGATCGTATGAGATCGCCCCTTTCAGCGAAGTGCCGCGAGTCCTTGACGTAGGCCTGGATGTTCGCCAGGAAGGCTGCGCCCTTCTCGCCGGCCTTTATGCCGGGCATCTCGCGCTCGAGCTTCTGCGTCCATTTGTCGATCTCCCTGTGCAGGTCGCTTTCGAGGCTCATAATTCTAAATTATGCGAAGGCTGATTAATAATTAAATACGCCACGCCAATTATTATTATGTTCGAATTCCTGGGCGACCAGAGCATACTGCTCTTTTTCGCGATTTTCATAGTCTTCACGATCCTCGCCTACAAGCTGGTCAAGTTCCTGTTCAAGACCTTCATAATCGGCCTGGTCGCGGCGATGTTCCCTGTCGTGGGCAGCATGGTCTTCGGCCTGAGCATCGAAATTTCGCTCTATAACATGATATGGTTCGCCGTGACAGGCATGGGGCTTTTCATCATTTATTCCGCGATCAGGACGGGCTGGAAAACGCTAAGACTCATGTTTTCACCGCTGCGCCTGCTGAGGCGGAAGAAGAAGGAAGTAGTCGTGGAAAAGACTGAAAAAAGCTGATATTGCAGATTTTTAAGATAGGCGGGCAATTATAACATGAAAAACATGATGGACGATATCGAAAGGCTTCTGGGGGAGCGGGGGAAACTGATAGAGGATGAAATAGAAAAGGTTATACCCAGAAAGGGGACCAGAAACCTGAACGATGCTATATGGTATCATCTGGATTCAGGAGGCAAGCGCATACGCCCTGTCCTCGCGCTTCTAACGTGCGAGGCTTTGGGAGGCGATACCAGCAAGGTCATCCCCTTCGCCGCCGCCTGCGAGCTGCTCCACAACTGGCTGCTCATTCATGACGACATAGAGGACGGCGACAGCATGAGAAGGGATAAACCAGCGCTGTGGGTCAAATACGGCATGGCGCACGGCGTCAACATCGGCGATTTCATGTCGGAGAAGGTCTACGAGCTTATCGCAGAGGCGGACCTGGACGAAAAAACCAAGATAGATCTCATAAAAGAGCTTGTGGAGACCTGCGTCAAAACAGCCGAGGGCCAGACTCTCGACATCAATCTCCGCGACAACAACAATCCGAAGGAAGCGGAGTACACGAACATGATAGAGCTCAAGACCGCCTGGTACCTGACGCTTCCGATGGTGGGAGGGGCGATAGTCGCCGGCAGGAAGAGCCTGGCGGACAGCATCAAGAAGTTCGGCATGAAAATCGGGCCGGCCTTCCAGATCGCTGACGACCTGCTCGACCTGACGAAAGGCAAGGGCCGTGGCGAAATCGGCTCGGACATAAAAGAGGGGAAGCGCAGCATCATGGTCATCCACTGCATCTCGAAGTGCAGCGAAGACGAGAAGGAAAAGCTTTTCGAAATCCTGAACAGACCGAGGGAGAATACATCGGCGAATGACATAGCTTTCGTGAAGCACCTTTTCGAGAAACACGGCTCGATCGACTACGCCGAGAAGAAGGCAAGATCGCTGATAAAGGAAGGCAAGGCCGCCGCCTCCAGAATGCCGGAGGAGCTGCGCAGGATTCTGGAGCACTTCGCCGACTACATGGTCGAGAGGAAAAAATAATAGAAAATAGGCCAATCTTTATATATAACTTGTTCTACATCATATAAAATAGATAAAAAAGTGATGTCAATGGACTGGGAAAGGGAAGCGAGGCGTCTTGCCGCGGAAGGGAGTCTGGTGGATATAGCGGCAATAGAAAAAAGACTCGATGTGTCAAGGGAAACGGCCATAAACTATGTCCACGAGCTCCGCAAAAGAGGGCTTGTAGAAACGGAAAGGGGGCAGAAGGGGGTAAGGCTGTACCACATAAATCCTGCGGGAAGCAGAGAGAGCGGCTATCCTGGGCTTTATGAGACCATAAACAGACATTCGCCCGTAAAGCTGGTCGAGCCTTTCAGACACAGAATTCATGACCACGAACTTACACCGGAAGAAGCAATAATAAGAGCAATATCAACGAAGGACTTCA
>CAYGVQ010000048.1:0-6282 GCA_964353515.1 uncultured archaeon | reverse complement strand
GCTTGCTACAACAACTTCGCGAAACCCGCGACGCAGACCGAAATAGCGAACGGCCTTGACGACGACTGCGACGGAAGAGTGGATGAGGGCTTCATCACAGAAGAGCCGAATCATTGCCAGAATGGCGCAAAGGACGGCGATGAGAAGGGCGTCGATTGCGGCGGCTCCTGCAAAAGGCTCTGCCCGGAGCCTGTGCCCCTGAACACATGGGTGCTGGTGTTCGCAGCGATTGCAGCCGTAATAGCGATATTCGGCATCTTCTTCACTTCGTTCTGGAAAGGTGAGAAGAAGTCGCTGTTCGAAAGGATGAGATGATAGGATAAGGATGAGAAACAGGTTAGCCCTTGGCATTTTTGTGACTTGGTCAGTCTTTATATTATTCTTTGGTGCCTTCTCACCGCAGAAGGCCGAGAGCGCCAAGGCATGCTTCGTCGGCTACAGCGAATACGGCATCGTGAATTATGACCGTGTCGTTAGCGAGGCCCAGTACAAGAGTTTCCTTGACACGCTGGCAAGCTACAAGATAAATTTCATAAACATATGGACCATGGGTTTCAGCAACTATGACTGGAACGGGCAGTACGGCGGCAACTGCCCGGGTTTCATCGAACTGATGCCCTTCAAAAGGAGCGGCTCGGGCGGCAAATACAACCTGAGTGACTATGATCCTGCTTATTTCACCAGACTCAAGAATTTCATATCCTACGCCGCAAGCAAAGGCATAGTCGTGGAAATCACGCTTTTCGACAGCTGGGGCCTGAAACAAACCGGCGATTTTGCATGGAGCCCCTGGGACTGCGATTATAACGTGAATGGCAGGATATGCGAGAATGGATGCGGGGCGATGGGCAGATTTTTTAACGTTAACGATGCTGCAATGATGGACATGGAGAAAAAATATGCGCAAAAAGTCATTTACGAAACCAAGAACTACAACAATGTTATCTACGAAATAATGAACGAGCCGCTTGTCTGCGGCTATGAGAACGAGGGCAAGGCATGGCATACGAAAGTTATCCAATGGATAAGGGAAGCTTATCCGAATGCCAGAATAGTCATAAACGACGACAATCCCATCATTTCCTACGTTTCCAATTACGACATTATCTCCCCGCATTACGGGTTCTGGGGCGATGGCAGCGGTAACACATGGATAGCCAATGCGATAAACAGCCTCAATTCGTACGGAAAACATGTGATAATAGATGACGACGGCTGCATCTGGGCGAATCTCAGGAACAGCCCCTCTTATCAGCAGACATGGTCGCTCAACTCTGTGAACAACGGCGGTTCATTCACTCACTTCCAGAACTGGCTCACTTGCGAGAGTATGAATGTTGATACTGGCGTCCTTAACGCGCTCAAGACGGCGGCGCAGGAATGCACGTCCTTTCCTTTCACACCGAGCGAATGCACTGACGGAACTTTGAACGGCCAGTGCTCCTCCACCAAGCCCAAGTATTGTAGCAATGGCAACCTGATAAACAACTGCAGTTTTTGCGGTTGCCCTACAGGCAAGACGTGCCAGACAGACGGAATCTGCAGCGGCGGCACCAGCGGAACAACATTCCAAAAGGCCTTTACATGCTCGGACGGGTTTCCTTCACAATACTGCTACAAGGAAGGCTGCATGACCGATTACCAGCTTTTCATGTGGTCTATAGACAGCGAATGGGGGAAGAAAGAATACGACCTGTCTTTCTCCGCCCCACAGGCAGGGAAGTATACGTGCACAATAACAGCGACTACCGCTCATTTTGAACACAGGCTCGAGAGCCCCCAGTACAATGAGAAGACGGGTGTTTATCTTAACGGGGAACTTGTTGGGACGACGGAAGATCCATGGTGCCCTGCGAAGCCTGGCGGCGGCGGAGATGGGGGGGATAGGTGCGCAGGTAAAGGCAAAAAATGTTGCGAAGGTGAATGGTGCGCACAATATGGAGAGGATGTGGCAGCTTGTCATCTGGATCCCAATTGCTGCTTTATATACGGGGATGAGGGATGCGGCGGAGTCCTTGACCCCTGTTGCGAGGGGGTGGGCGACCAGAGTTATTGCATACTACACATATGTACATGGACATACCAAGGTTGCAAATGCCTGAAAGAAGAAACCACACCAGACAAGTGGGGACAGAAATGCGAAGATTTCACATCGCAAGGTGAAGACTATTGTAATGTTTACACTAACCACAAAGGAATTCTCTGTTGCTGGTATGATAACGGGTGCCATACGGACCCCTGTCCTGTCTGGTATAGTTCAAGGGTTTCAGGGAACGAGGGAATTGCTGAAGCCTGTTGTACAGGAGACGCAGGCGGTTGTGGTGGCTATAAATTAAGGCCGCAAGGAGCGTGTGCATGGGATACTGTGGGGCAAACCTTCCCCTGCCGTTGTGGCAATGCCCCGACAAACCCGAATTCCTATATAGGAGGAACCTAACCCGATACGTAAGGAAGTTGCGCAAATGAAGAAAAAAATCATCTTTGGTGGTTCGGCATTGTTGGTCTTTTCATTAATGCTTGCTGGAATGTCCTTGACAATCCCAGTCTCTTCCGGCGATTTCATCACAGGTTATTCTACCGGAAAGATAAGCTTTGCCGGTCCCTCGCTTCCAAGGATTGAAAAGAATTTCACCTGCGCCAGCGGCTTCCCTCCATGCTCTTCCGACACACTTGGTATATGTCAACCTCCGCCTCAACCGTATCTGAAGATGGACAACAACCAGTATTCTTTCACTTTCTCCGCCCCGAAAGCCGCGAATTACACGTGTGCTATAACCGCCACGGCCAGCTATTTCGATTACCAGGGCACGCAGCAGCCCAATGAAAAGATCGATGTTTACCTGAATAACAAGAAGGTCGGCACCACCAGCGATAACTGGTGCCCGCCGGGAGGGGTTCCAGTTGGAGAGCCTGACTGCACATATTCCGACAAACTGGACATAACGGCATGCTACAGGCCGGAAAATTATGAGGACATGCCTGCCTGCAACAGCCAAACCAACTGTGCCTTCATGTATGGTGATTACGGGTGCGGAGGCGCGGGTTGCTGCACAGGCATCAACAACCAGGCCCACTGCGAGAAGCGCCTGTGCTCCTGGGCTGGAGCAACATGCAAGCCCCTGAAAACTGAAGCCGGCGGGGCAGCCAGCTGGGGGCAGAGCTGCGAAAGCATAACGAATCCTGCTGACTGCAACGACTACAGCAAGCATCCGGGCATTGTCTGCTGCTATTACAACGGCAAATGCCAGACTGATACCTGTCCTGTATGGTACAGCTCGAGGGTTAGCGGCAGGGCCGACGCCCAGGCATGCTGCGAAGGGAACGCTGCCGGATGCGTTGACCATTACAAGCTTGAGCCGGCAGGCGCATGCGTGTGGGACAGCGGGCACGCAAATGATGATTTCCCCTGCAGATGCGCGAACAGCCTGACAAACCCCTATAACTATATCAGGGGTGGTACGCCGATAGGCGAAAAGAAAGCATGCAGCCAGGCATGTTCAGCTGATACTGGCTGCAAAAGCGGCCACTGCAATGGCCAGAATAAATGCGCGGATGCGCACGGCGAGACCTGCGACCCTGCCCAGAACTGGTGCAACGATGACTGCACAAGAAACTGCATGGCTTCATGCTCATATAATGACCAGTGCCTAAGCAGCAGCTGCCAGGGAGAAAAATGCAAAGATTGCTGCGGCGACGGGGTATGCGGTCCGGGCCCGTCAGGAAATACGCATGAATACAGCACCACAGCCAAGTACTGCAAGGACGATTGCTGCGGCGACGGCATATGCTACATTCTCGAAAGCCAGAATAACCTATGCAAAAAAGACTGCTGCATGGTAACTTGTCATTCACAGACAACAAAATCGGCTTGTGATAATTACTATCCCAACATATGCAAGTGTGTATGGGATGAGTATTTGTTTTATGGCGTATGCTTGGACTGCGGCGAGATATGCGATGGTTTTGACGGCAATCACAACGGCTGCCAGAACGCCAAGGACAATTCAGGCAACACAATCTGCACATGGATATTGGCGAGCAACAACTGCGAGTGCACAGGCTACTGATAAGCAAAAACCACTAAAAGCAGGCCTGTGCTTCTTCAAGGCAGCCTTATCCCAGAAAGAAGGTCCACGTATTTTTCCAGTCTTTTTATCTCCTTTTCGAGCAGGTTGACCGCTCTCATGACTTCTTCCTTGTCCTTGCCGTGAAGTTTCTGCAGCATGTCCCTACTATGCCCGAAATCGCCGAGCGACTGCGTTATGCCCTTCTTCACGCGCATTATAAATATTTTCTTCAGCGATTCGAGCAGGTCGCCCTCAAGCTCGATGTACATTTTGCGGTCCCTTGCCCTCTTGACCTTCCTGACTATGCCGAGCAGTTCCAGCAGATCCGTGCTGAGCGAAATCATCGATATCGAATAGCCAGTCTTTTTCGCGATGTCCTGCAGCGAGAGCGAGCCGCCACCGACGATAAGCGAGCCTATTATGCTGCCGTGAATGGGCGAGAAGCCCATGGACTTCGCCAGCTCCGAGAACGTGTCGTAAATCTTCTCCTCTATTGCGCGTACTTCGCCGTCGGCCATTAGAACCACCTGCAGGTTAATTTTATATATTCAATATTAATACTAATTTAATACTAGTTATTGATGAACATTTAAAACTTTTAAAAACTTCTAAAACAACGCCTAAAGGTCGATTCAATGACAGAAAAAGCGAAAGCTGATGTCGTGGAACTTCCTGTCAAGACCGCTTCCATATGCCCTGAATGCCTGAAAATCATAGCTGCGACAGTATTCGAGGAAGACGGGAAGGTCTGGATAAGGAAGAAATGCGAGGAGCATGGCGAGGTCACCGAACTCTACTGGGGTTCTGCTGACATGTACAGGAAGGCCAGCACTTTCTCATACGACGGCGCTGGCGTGGAAAACCCGAACATAGCGAAAGACGCGCCTGTCTGCCCGAAGGACTGCGGCCTGTGCTCGCTGCACAAATCGCACACGGCGCTGGCGAACCTTGTCGTGACGAACCGCTGCGACCTCAACTGCTGGTACTGCTTCTTTTTCGCCAAGAGGGCGGGCTACATTTATGAACCGTCTCTCGAGGAGCTGAGGAAGGCCGTGAAGCTGCTGCGCGCGGAGAAACCCATTCCGGGCAACGCGCTCCAGATAACGGGCGGCGAGCCGTCGCTCAGAGAGGATATAATAGAAATAGTTAAAATGACGAAAGAGGAGGGCGTCAATCATGTGCAATACAACACCAACGGCATTCGCTTTTCGCAAGACGCCGAATTCGTGAAAAAACTCAGGGAAAGCGGCATAAACACGGTCTATCTTTCCTTCGACGGCGTCACGCCGCAGACCAACCCGAAGAACCACTACGAAATCCCTTACGTTCTCGAGAATGCCAGAAGCGCCGGCGTCGGGCTCGTGCTCGTGCCCACGATAATAAAGGAGGTGAACGACCACGAGATCGGCGATATACTCCGCTTCGGCTTCAAAAACATGGACGTCGTGCGCGGCGTCAACTACCAGCCCGTTTCGCTGGTGGGGCGCATGCCCAGGAAGGAAAGGGACAAGCACCGCATAACCATCCCCGACGTCATCCAGAAAATAGAGGAGCAGACCGCCGGAGCGGTGGCAAAGGAGGATTTCTACCCTGTCCCTTCCATGAGGGCGATAACCAATTTCGTCGAGTCGCTGGTAAAGCGTCCCCAGTATTCGCTTTCCACGCATTTTGCCTGCGGCATGGGGACATACGTCTTTCGGGATGAAGGAAAACTGATACCTATAGCGAGGTTCATTGATGTTGAAGGGCTTTTCGAGTATCTCGACCAGGAGGCAGGCGAACTTCGCGCGGGCAAAAACAAGCTCATCGTGGGAGCCAAGATGCTGTTCAAGCTTAATTCTTTCATAGACAAGGACAAAGCGCCGAAAGGCTTCTCGCTCGGCAAAATAATCTACGACGCGCTGATGAAGCACGATTACAATTCGCTGGGCGTTTTTCATCACAATTCGCTTTTCATCGGCATGATGCACTTCATGGATTTGTATAATTATGACATCGAGAGGGTGAAGCGCTGCTGCATCCATTATCTAACTCCTGAAGCGATAATTCCTTTCTGCGCCTTCAACGTCATACCCGAATGGTACCGGGACAAGGTCCAGAACATATACGGCGTTTCTTTCGAGGCATGGGAAAAGAAAACGGGCAAATCGCTGAAAGCCGACGTCTACCAGCGAGACGTCGAAGCCCTGAAAAACAGCGAACTCTACAGGAAGAC